>NZ_MQTZ01000021.1 GCF_001939115.1 Leptolyngbya sp. 'hensonii'
CCTGCAGGAGAAGTTGTTTGTCGAGGCCAGCGACGAAACCAGTCAGGGTGGCGCGATCGGTGAGGCCGAGGCTGGTCATCAGTTGTTCCAGGTAGGCGGTGTATTCAGGCTCACCTGAGCCCGCCAGGATGAGGTGAAAGGAGTGATGCTGGGCAGCTAGTTGACCGAGAACCTGGATCAACAGGTCAGGCCGTTTCTTGTAATGGAGACGGGAGAGGTAGAGGACGATCGGGGTGTCTGGGGCAATCCCATAGCGATATCGCACCTTTGACCCTGCCTCGGGCCAGGATGGAATCCGATCGACCCCCAGGGGCAGGGTGATCAGGGGAGCCTGAACCCCAAAAGACTGGACATCCTGGGCTTCTCCAGCGGAGGTGCAGTGGACTCCTGCTGCTCCATTCAGGTTGGATCGTTCCAGGAGGGTGGCATAGACCTGCTTCTTGAGACGACTCTGGGCTAGAGCCCAGGGACTGAGCTGGCCCATGGCTCGCACTGTGTAGGGAACCTGTTGTAGACGGGCGATCGCCCCAGCACAGGTCGAGGGGTAGGAAAACAGGTAGTGGGTATCCAGCACATCGTAGTCCCGGATGTGCTTCCAGAGCCAGTGGGTGAGTCTGCCGGAGAAGACAAACCCCCGGTCCTTACCCAGCGCCATCCCTCCGAGCGCAGGAAGAAACTGAGGGAAAAACCGGACTGGCACCCCTTCGTATTCCACTGGCTCTTCGAGGGGGACCTCTAGGGGAGCCGAGCCATCTGGGCCATTGTCATTGGTGGTGGCAATTTCGGCGTCCACCCCCTGGGCTCGCAGGGAACGCACCAGGTTCAGAACGACTTCGCTGGGGCCACCCCGCCGGGGGGATACAGAGAGTGTGACATGCAAGATTTTCATAAAGGGGCTTTCTGGAGTGGGAAGGTTAGGGAGCCTGGTGCCCTGGTTCCGGTTAAATGGACATGGCCATCGCTGCTGGCGGGCGGCAGAGC
This sequence comes from Leptolyngbya sp. 'hensonii', assembly GCF_001939115.1. Classification (GTDB taxonomy): domain Bacteria; phylum Cyanobacteriota; class Cyanobacteriia. The sequence goes on from NZ_MQTZ01000021.1 coordinate 982, forward strand.
CAGACTACGGTGCTGTTGAACAGGTTGCCTGCGATCGGAAAAGGGGTAAAAATTTGCTGCTCTACCTGCAAGGTCTGCCGCAGAAGCCTTTCTACCTTGCGGTAATCAAACCCCTTATGGCCTTTGTAAGTGGCGTCAGAGGAATGGGAAGAGGGAAAACGATCGGTGTCCCAGAGCATCCCCGCTGCAAACAATTCATCAGGAGTATAGGATTCGTAGCCATAGTCTCCTTTCCAGTTCGCCAGAAACCGGCCCATTTGCTTAACCAGCAAGGAAGGACCAATTTCGATCGGAACAGAAATGACTAAGCGGGCCTGGGGCTGGGCATAGTGGAGCAAGTCAGCCAGGATGGCTGGCACACTGTGGACATGTTCCAGGGTTTCCGTACAGAGGAGCAAGTCGCAACTGTGGGGGGCAATGCGACTGGGTAAATCATCAGGATGACAGACCTGCAAATCCGTCTGGTTGGCGAACTGGGCATTGCAGGTAGCTACCATCTGGGGGTCCACATCGACCCCAATCCCAGTTCGAATCAGGTTCTGTTCCAGGGCAATCCGTAAGAGCCAGGCATCGCCACAGCCATAATCCAGGGCCAGGGTATAGGGAATCGCAGTTGGATGACCCTGAATCAGGTCCAGGACTGTTTTATATCGGGAACGGTGGGCCGTTCGGGTGAGGGAATTCCCTTTTTCCAGAAGTCGTTCAGAGTAGCCCATAGGTCGCTACAAAATGGTTTGCAATAGTTTAGCCAAAGTCTGCTGAAAGTGTTCAAATCCGAATAGTTCAATCACGCGCTGTCGCAGAGCTACTGGTTGGTACATCAGCGGATGGGGATAGGTTTTCTCCAGGACCTGGATCAGGATCTGGGCCAGGGTGGCCACATCATTGGGATCAACAAGCACTCCCAGTTCCCCCCCCGCCAGGGCATCGATCGCCCCATCCTGATTGCCCCCGATCGTGGGCTTACCACAGGCTAGGGCCTCCAGGTAAACAATTCCGAATCCTTCGCCCTGACTGGGCATAGCAAAGACATCACAGAGGTTGTAATGGTCAGCCAGCTCCTGGTCGGGAACGAATCCCGTCAGAGTAACACAGTCCTGCAAATCGAGGGCAGTAATCATCTGCTCAATTCGGGGCCGATCGTTCCCCTTGCCCGCCAGAATATAGCGCACCGTGGGAATCTGGGCTCGAATGCGAGGCAGGGCCTGCAGAATCTGGTCGTAGCCCTTATACCGTTCGCTGGCATCGAGTCGGGCCACAGTGAGAATAATGGGTTGGGTGGCGGTCAGACCATAGCGCTGGAGCAGGGTTGGGGGACGGGGACCCGGTTGAAATCGATCGGCATCAAAGGTATTGGGCAGGAGCAGAACCCGGTCTGGATCAAGGTGTTGTTCCTGCAACAACCGATCACGGGTGTAATTGCTGACGGCCAGAATTCGATCGGCATGACGCAAGGCGACCCGGAGTCCAGGCCGCCGAATATTCCAGGCTTCTACGCCATGGGCGACAGCCCAGTAGGGTGTACCGATCATCCGGTTGAGCCAGTAGGCCACGACGGAAAAATTCAGGTGGGTAGTAATGACCAGATGGGGCCGACCCAGCAGCCCCCAGCCCCAGAGTTGCAGGCCATAGACCAGGGTCCTGAAGGGGAGGGGCCAGCGTCCAGCAAAGTGAAACCGGGTGCCAGGGAGTACGGGAATCTGAAGTGTGGCGCGGGTGTCGTGTTTTAGGAATACGTCATAGTCCCAAGCGGGGCTGATCTGCTGTAATGCCTGTAGCAGAAAGGCGGAGTAGACCTGAATCCCGCCCTTGAACTCAAAGATGTCAGGAAACCAGAGGTGAAACCGGGAGGGAGTCTGATCGGGTTTCATGGTCGATCGCCCAGTAATTGTTGAATTCGGGTGCCCATCCGCTGCCGATAAAGATCCCAGGTGAGGATTTCTGCCCGTCGGCGGGCGGCCTGGCCCATCTCAGCCAGTTCCACCGGGTGGTGATAACACCAGGCCAGACGCTCCTCCAGGGCTGCGGGGTCGCGAATCGGGATGATAAATCCTTCCCGCCCATCGGTGATCAGGTCGGTTCCTCCGGCATGGGGAGTGGTGATGAGGGGAATGCCACAGGCCATGGCCTCCAGCAGCACCAGGGGCATACCCTCCACCAGCGAGGGCAATACCAGGACGCTAGCGCTGCTGTAGTACTGGTTGAGGGAAGCGTGGGGAACGGAGGGAACATAGCGGAACAGCCCCTCATAGGGGCTCAACCATGGTTCTGGAAACTCATTCAGCCCCACCAGTAATAATTCGGCATCTGGTAAATGTAGACTTTTCCAGCTCTGCAACAGGTAATGGACGCCTTTGCGGGGGCCAACCCGCCCGACGAACAGAACCCGAAATCGATCGTCCGGTTTTGGTTGGGGCTGGAAGTACTCGATCGGAGCCCCAAAGGGCACGATCGTCACCCGTTCTGCGGCAATACCTGATTCCAGTAGGGATTGCTGTACAAAAGTAGACGGGACAAAAATGTGATCCGCCAGTTGAATTTCCTGGTGTTTGCGGGCAATTTTCCAGGGCGGCTCCTGGGCAGCTTCCAGAGCGACTGCCAGATCTGGGAAGTGCTCTGCTTCAGCAGCTTGAATTTTCTGGCTGAGGGGATAGAAGGCGATCGCCAGGTCGTAAAAGCACCGAATTCCCTGGGCCTTTGCTGCTGTAAAGGTCGTGGCAGCCCCATCTTCATAGGCATAGATGGCATCCAGATCCGTCAGGTGGTGGTGGGCCACCTCTTGGTCTAAGCCCAGACTGACCCAGTCCACGGGACCAGCAGCTCCCAGACCCAGTCGGGAACTCAGGCCAGTCCGCACCAGCAAGAGCCGGATCAGCTCCCGTCCCTGGTAGGTCTGCAGAGACACCCCCGCTGGAGGCACCCAGGTGCGCCGCTCCAGTTCTCGCAGCAGGCTCTGGGGCAGCCACTTCAGGGAGCGGCGGCCAGTGGGATTATAGGCGATCGTCGTCACAATCTCCTGCAACAGACCGGCTGCTGCCAGAGCGATCGCCGTATTGCGGGCAAAGGGATTAGGGTGAATGATAGCCAGGGAGATACGGGGAGCCATGGATTTGCAACACCTGTTCTTGGCGGAGTTGTTCGACCCGGTCCAGATGGGGGAGCAGAAAGATGAACCCGCTGAGGAACCAGTAATAGGGGGCAAAGGTATGGTGGAAGACCAGGAAGCCAACTCCCTGGACCATTTGGATCAGGAAGGCCGTCAAGGCGAGCTGGCGCAGGAAGGGTTGGCGCACGCTCCAAAAGACGCTAAACAGACAGATCGCAATACCCAGCCGTAATCCGTACCAGAGAAAAAAGCCGATCGGACCCAGTTCCAGGGCCACGCGCCCCAGTTCTCCTTCGTGGAAGACGGGAATCAGCTCGCCGGGGGGTAATCCCAGCAAGCGTCGCAGGGGTAAGCTGCCCTGGTGGGTGGCCCCGGCTCCATAGCCGTCCAGATCCTTCAGTTGCATAAACCGGATCGGTTCTAACAGGGTTGCTGACACCCGTTCTGACACATCCTTGTTGGTGGTCACCCGTCTGCGGAAGCGATCGATGGCAGAACTAAAGCCCAGTAAAACACTGATGCCTGTTACCGTGAGTGGGATAGCAAACTGGCGGATCAATCGCAGGTTGCTTCTGGGTTGGGTAAATGTCCGAATCAGGATAAAGCTGGCAAAAAACAGACATTCCCCAAAGACCAAGCTGCGGGACCCAGTCATGAAGGAGTTGACCGCAACCAGAATCAGCTCGATGACGGTGATGCTGCGCCAAAACAGGGACTGGTTGACTGTCAGCATGGGGAACAGCAGCCCGAAGCAGACGATCAGATAGCCCGTGTAGCTGTTGATGTAGGAGAAAGTGCCCGTGACCCGGACGGTGGCCAGACCCCCTGCCCCAAAGGTTGCCGTATCTACGGCTCGACCGGGAGCATAAACATTCAGAAAGCTGGAGGGAGGGCTGAAGAACTGGGCAATCCCCAGCGTACAGGTCAGTAAGATGAGCAGCAGGTGATTTCGCAGGAATTTGTAGAGGTCCTCTTGGGTGGGAAACAGGGTGGGCAACATCCACATCAGAGGAATGTAAAACAGGTATGCCTTTAACCCCAGAATGCCAATCAGCAGTGATCCCAGTGCCGGGTTAAACGCCTGAAAGGTACACCAACCCGTGACCAGGAAAATAGGAATAAAAATCAACTGCTGGGGAATTCGCACCCGCTGCTGGACGGGCATAAAGAAGAAGAAATTCAGGTAGGCCCCCAGCAGGACGAAATCCTTCAAGAAATAGATCAGCTCGCTGGCTTGAGGTAGGAACCATTTGCGGAGCGCTCCTTCGAGGACCACGATCGCGAACATGGCTTTGACAGACATGCGCCAGTTCATCGAAGCGAAGTAAATGACAACGCACCCAAAAAATAGGGCCAGTAGAACTTTCAAGGATTTTCGCTCTCCACAACGTGCGATTCAATCACCTGCAAGTAGGCACTTGCGACGGCTGCTCGCCTGTGACGGGCCAGATGGAGGGGAGCCTGCGCTTTACAGGCAACCCAAACATCCGGGTTGGTCAATAGAGTAGCAAGAGTTTGGGTGAATGCACCAAGGTCTTCGTTAGGAAATGTAAAGCCCGCTGGACCGATCGCATCGGTTAGCCCACCCCCGGCTGAACCCACCACGACACAACCACAGGCCATCCCCTCCAGGGCCACGATACCAAAGGGTTCTTCCCAGCGGGAAGGCACCACCAAAATCCGGTGGGCATTGAGCAATTGCACCAAGTCTTCCCCGACTTGCGTGCCAACGAAAGTGACCTGATCTGAGAGTCCCAATTGGATAGTCTGTTGCCGCAACCGGCTCTCCTCTGGGCCACTGCCAATAATCGTCAATTGCGGGTGTAGGTCCTGATTACGCAGGGCAGCCAGGGCATCTAGGAGCAGGTCCACCCCTTTGTCCGAAACCAAGCGGCCCAGAAAGACCAACTCCCGATCGCGACGCACCGCTGGCAATTCCCGGAACAGGTCATCCCGATAGGGATTGCCCACCACGGTCGAAGGACTGGGCAGATGGTCAGCGATCGCCTGACTGGCACTGATATTGGCGGCAAACCGGGTGAGCTGATACTTGAGGGCATCCTGCCAGGCCACCCGGCCATCCAGGCGGCTATACCAGGACTGGTGCATGATCACCAGAGGCTTGCGGCTGAGGAACCAGGGCCAGATTCCTTTCAGGCTGACATTAGCCATGAAATAAACCTGGGTCTGTCGCACCAGAGCCAGTAACTCCCCCTGGGAGGGACAGCGCACCACCCTAAACGGGAAGGGGGTGTGGCCGGGATCGGGGGTCCGGGTCACGATGGTCACAGCATGTCCCCGCGCTACAAACTCATGGGCCAGGATGGAGACCACCGTCTCTGTCCCCCCCACACTGGGATAGAACAGAGGGGCATGGATTAGAATCCGCAGCGATCGCCGGGGGCCAGATTTGACCGTGATCGGACGGCTGGGGGAGGGAGCGGGGGACATCGTTACCGATCTGTTTTGCGAATGAACACACACAGGGTATCTCCCGGTTGTCCGATCGGCAAGACCAGACTCAGCAGCGCCTCTGCCAGAGCAGTGGTGGGGCGGGAGACCCGGGAGCCCCGCTGGGGAAAGCTCCACTGCTGGACGATTTCCAGACCATAGCGGGGCAGCACCCGCTGTAAGGCGCTCAGGAGTACCGGGTAGATATGGGTCGGGTCTCCCTTGGCGTCAAAGGATTTCAACTGGCCCGTGATTAAAAAGCGCAGGCGACAACCGATGGAATGGATGTTGGGCGTGGTCAGCAGGAAATAGCCATCCGGAGCCAGGTGACGGGCAACCAGGGCAAACAGACGACCAGGATTCTCCAGATGCTCGACCACTTCGATCGCCGTGATCAGGCCAAACTGGCGATCGGCCAGGGCCGGATCGTCCACATCCAGGTTGGCCCGGATGCAGGTGGCCTGGGGCAGGTGGAACTGGGTCGCATCCTGATCGATCCCACACAGGTGGGTGAAACCAGCTTCGGCCAGTCGGTTTAACCAGGCTCCAGTGCCACAGCCAATGTCAAGGATAGGGGTCTGGGCTTCCAGGGGAGGCAGTGATCGGAAGACATCAGCATGGAGGCCAGAAATCGTGCGCTCAAGCAGGGGCGGATTTGAGATGGGGGCTAACATAGGCCGTGACGGTTGTCCAGCAACGTGACCAATACCTTAGCATGCTCCTCCAGACGATGGGCCTGATACCAGTGATGGGCGCGATCGGCGATCGCTTGTCCCATCTCCAAGGTGAGGTCCCCCAGGGGCCGATCGGCAAGCCAGTACTGTTGACCCGACACCAGATCATCCCGAATTTCCGGGCTGTAGTAGAGGCCGATCGGGATCAGGCGATGGGCACAGTAGGCGGCAAAGATGGTGGATTTACCCAGGTATTCCGTGTGGTAGTCGAAAAAACCGGCGATCGCCTGTTGCATCACGGGACTGATGGCCTCTATGGGTAGGCAACCGGTTTCGACGATCGGAATTGGCAACAGACCGGCCAGGTTCAAATCGACGGAACTGCCAATATCCCAAACCTCCCTAATCCCCAACTGGTGACAGAGGGCTGCCAGGGCTGCTGTCCCGCGCTCGTAGACCCGACGACGGCTGATCCGGGAGCCAAACACCACCAGTCGCCGAGGCCGATCGATCAGGGGGGCTAGGTCGGTCGGTTCCCCGACGGTAGAAAAGACGGGCAGGGCCGGAATCTGCTGTTGATGCCCCTGGGTCAGAGTTTCCACCATCTGAGCATAGTGCTGCCGATTGGTCATGGCCCGATCGCTGAGGAACCCCAGCCGAATCGCCAGTTGCCGTTGCAGGGGCGACAGCCAGAAGGAACTGGTCCAGGGTGGCCCCACATCATAGGCGTAGACCTCATGAAACATCGTCACCAACTGGGCGTTTGGAGTCATCCGTTTCCACTGTTCCAGGCCATTGACCAGCCAGAAGGGGCAGCCCCGACGGGCATAGCCGTAACTGACATAGTGGAGGATGACGGGACCAGGGCCAGCGCCCTCCAGGGCCTGGAGCAGAGCTGGGACCGATCGTTCCGCCAGGGGCCAGGTCTGGAACTCTGCTTCGGTGGGGGGCCAGGTGGGATCGCCGACGATGAAATGGGTATCTCGGCCCCAGTTCTGCCGCAGGCAGCGGGCCACCGCAGTGGAATAGTCGCCAATGCCGTCCAGCACGGGGGGGAGCCGGGGCACAATCTGAAGGATGGGTGGATGGGGAGACTGCACCATGGACCTATCCTTTGCTTCGGGATGGAACGGTGTGACTGGACCTGAAGGCGGCCAGCCAGTCCTGATACGTGGCCTCCAGGGACTGCACAGCTCTTTCCCAGTGGAGGCTCTGAACGCGCTGGTATCCAGCAGCAGCAATCCGGTGGCGCAGGCCCTCATCCAGCAACAGCCGCCGTACCGCCCCGTACAGTTGGGGGGAGAAGGGTCGATCAAGAATCAGGGCTTCCACATCCGGCTGTAAATCTGCCGCGAAGCCGGTGCGGGCAGCCACCAGAGCACAACCGCAGGCCATGGCCTCCGCCATCACCAGGCCAAAGCTCTCATAGAGGGAGGGCACCACCAGAATGGTCAGGGATTGGTAGTGCTGCTGTAGCGCTGCTCGATCGGCCACAAATGGGATCACCTGAATCCGATCGCAGAGGGCTGCCGGGAAATGATCGCTGGCCTGAAAACCCTCGCCAACACCAATGAGCCGGAGGGAACAGGTGGGAAATTCGGCCAGAATCTGGGCTAGATCGGTCTGGATCACCTGGATGCCTTTGCGATCGATCCAGGAACCGCAGTAACCGATCGTCAGGGGACGCGCCTCTACCACTGGCAGCCCCAGGTAGGTCTCAGGCAGGGGATTCTCGATCGCCAGCACCCGATCAGGAGTCTGGTAGCCCTGCTCCAGAGCATAGCGACGCTCCGCCTGGCTGACGGTGACAATCCCATCGACACCAGTGAAAGCCAGCCGAAACAGGGGGGTTTGATTCAGGCGATACCATTTGCCATAGGGATGTTCCCCATAGCCCTGGCGGGCATAGTCGATCAAACGGTTCAGGGCATAGGGTTCCAGGCCATTGGAATGGCTGACCAGCAGGAAGGACCGACCCGGCAGGGACCGGACCAGGGAGGTGAGTAACCAGGCTTCCCCCCCATACAACTCCAGCACATCGTAAGCGTGACGGCGCAACTGCTGCAGCACGAAAGGCACCATGCCGATCGCCTGCCGGTAGCTCTTGGCCCGTCCCCCCCATTGCGGCCAGATTTCGTAGGTCTCTGGCCCAAAGGCGTCCACGGTATGGCCCAGGTCCCGCAGGCCCTGGCAGAAGTGGGTAATCACATATCCCGACCCCTGGGTTTCAACCAGAGGACAGTTGCTAACGGTCAGGATTCTCATGTCGCGCCGATGACGGTAATGCTGTCTACCCGGTCCAAAATTCGCCAGGGACCATGGAGTCCTTGCAAAATTTCCTCACAGAGGCGCACCGGACCAGATTCCAAGTGGAGGTCCGATCGGGCAGTACAGACACAACTATCGTGAAAGGCCATCACCCCCTGGGGAGTGAGCATGGGAGTCCAGGTGTGAAAGTCTTGCAGGACCGATTCGTAATCGTGTTGGGCATCCACAAAGATCAGGTCGGCCTGCCCCTGGAGCGGGAGTGCCTTGGCTGCGGCGACCGAAGTCAGGCGAACAAACTCAAGCTGCTGCCCCCAATCTCGGACCATTTGTTTCGCAATGTATTCCGGAAAGGAAAAGCCCAGTAGCTTTTCCAGTTTCAGATCTAAAAAATAGGGATCGATCAGGTAGAGTCTGCCGGTTTTGGCCATGACCTGGCAAAAGATCCGGCTGGCCACGCCTTCATAAACTCCAACTTCTACAATGCAGCTTTTGCCTTGAGCCAAAGTGGCCAGATAAGTCAATTCCCTTTCCGTATCATGGGTCTTTGCCTTTCGCAGGCCCAGGAGGTATTTCGCAAATTCCAGGGTATAGCTCATAACAGTCATCGATGCTCGGCAAAGTAATTTACGACACTAAAGATCTCGTACATTTCCTGATATTGCTCAATCAGGAACAACCCATTTTTCATCACGCGATAAATCCGATAGCGATCGTTGAGTAACCTATAGAAATCCCGGAAAAAGGTTCGGGAGTCAATGTTGCAGTGACCAAATTCGAACTGAATAAAGCGAATTCTGTTCTGTTCTATTAGATTTTTCGCGCCTTGTAAAACATTTAATTCATGACCTTCTACATCAATTTTGAGGAAGTGAATAAAATCAATTTTCTGAGTGGTACAGAAATCATCCAGAGTCTGCAGGATGATTTTCTCCTCTTGCAGGGTGCCCAGGCCCCAATGCTGGGCCAGGCTACTGGGATAGAGGGATGCGATCGTCGATCCAGCTTTGGGTTCAGAAAATAAAGTCAGCTCTGCCGGACAATCGCTGAAACCGAAGGGGTACAATTCCACCCGATCGGCCTCTTCTTGCAAGGAATGGATGAGCAAAGCGTAGCTGGCCGGAGAGGGTTCAAAGGCGAGGATGCGGATGGGCTGATCCCCAAACACCTGCAGCAGCGAGCGGGCATAGTCGCCAGTGTTGGCTCCCACATCAAACAGAACGATCGGCCCCTGGCTTGCTCCCTGCAATTTTTCCCGCAACACCTGCAGGGCAACGAGTTCGCCACTACTCTGAATATCACCGCCAGCTCCATAATTCATGGCCAAGACCAGGGATTTGTACAATCGTTCAAACAGGGGCTGGTAGCGTAGGTTGCCCTTGAGGTGGTCAGCCAGCAGCCGGTAGGGATGCTTAACCATGGATCTGGCGCTCCTGTCGGATTTGGGCAAAAAGGTCAGCCAATCGTCGGAAATTGTGGATGGCGTTGAATTTCTCCTGAGCAATCGCTCGTCCAGCTAGGCCCATAGTGTGGCGCAACTCCGGCTGGTCAATTAATTGCCGCAGTACCTGGGTTAGGGTCTGCCGATCTCCAGGGGCGATCGTGAAGCCATTCCGACCGGACTGCACCAGCTCCGGCACGGCCATTACCGTAGTCCCCACACAGGGCAGACCTGCTGCGGTGGCTTCGATGAAGACCATGCCATACACTTCCTCGTAGGTCGGCATGACAAAAATATCCGCCTGTTGATAAAGCTGCAGCAATTCTGGGGAGAGGGGGCCGATGCCCTGATGGTGTCGCAGATCGGGTCGATCGGGCAGGGGGATCGGGCTATTGGAGACAATGTCCAGTTCACTCCTCTCGGCCAGATGCGCCAGCCAGACGGCCAGCACATCCTCCCCACCCTTGCGGACAAAGTCGTTGCCAACAAAGAGCAGCCGGGGTTTGGGGCCGATCGGGGCCGTCCGGAGGGGCCAGTTGAACCGCTCCAGGGGCAGGCTCCAGTGAATTGTGCTCACCCGATCGGGGGCGAGGCCATAATCCCGCAAAACCGACTGGCGAGCACGATCGGAACAGGCCACCACATGGGCCGCAACCTGAAAGCAGCGCCGCTCCAGACCCACGATCGGGCGATAGGTCACCCCTGCTGGGGCGGGATGTTCCGTAGCCAGCAGAGCGGTCGTGTAATCCAGGGAGACAACGGTGGGAATCCGACTCATGATCGATTCGGCCAGCAGGGCGATCGACTGGGTATGGATGTGCAACACATCTGGGGAATAAACGGCGAGGGCTCGGTCCAGGCAACGGCGGGCATAGAGGGATAGGGCCAGTTGGTTGCGCAGACGGTAAAAATCCGCGTCCGATCGTTCCAGTAAGGGAACACGGGGGGTCATTAACCGATAGAGAATCCGTCCCGCCAGATCTTGCTTGAAGTGGTTGGGCAGATGGAGAGCCACCAGTTCCACTTCGGGAATCTGCTCCCGAAAAGTCTGCTCCAGAATGTTCTGGTGGGTGATGTGCCCCATGGTATAGGTGCTGAGGCTGAGGACCTTTAAGCGATCGGGCATAGATCGGTCAACGGGGTAGGGGGGAAAGGGGAACCTGTCGTTTCTGCCAGAACGCCTGGTAGAGCTGACTGGTTTGCTGGGCAATCTCCGGCCAGCAGAATTGGCGCGATCGCTGGCGGGCCAACCGTCGGGCGGTGGTCAGTTCCTGGGGATGGTGGAGTAAATGAATCACCTTGGCGGCCAGGGCGGTGGTTTCCCCTGGAGGCACCAGATATTCCGGCGGCAGCATCATCGGGGGTCCCGGAGCGTCATAGGCAATCACGGGAATGGCTGCGGCCAACATTTCCAGCACTCCAAACCCGAAGCTTTCCAGATAGGAGGGGAAAATCCCTACCGCACAGCCCGTCAGGAGTTGGGGCAGGTCGGCAGCAGCATAGGTCGGAACGACTTCGATCTGGGGCCGGAGGCGCTGGGGAAAGTGGGCCAGCACCCGATCGGCACTGCGGGCTGTTCCCAACAGGCGAAACCGCACTGCGGGAACCTGGGCGGCAATGGCGGCCACGATCGCTGGAAAGTCTGCAGCTCCCTTGCGATCATCGAAGGTGCCGACAAAAGCCACCACAGGCTCAGCCGGGGGTAGCTCTGGGATGGCATCAAACTGGGGGCGACTGCTCTGGCTCATGCCATAGGGAATCACGACAATTTTCTCGGCTGGAATGCCCTGCCGGATCAGTTCGGCCCGATCGTCCTGATTGGCCACATTCACCAGATCGGCCTCGGCTACCGTGCGGGGAGCCCGTTCCAGGGTCAGGCGGCGCTGCCGATCGTCGCGCCCCAGGGTGAGCCAGGAGCGCAGCCGGGATTTCCAGCTCCGGGCCGAGGGAATTTTAATCCGATCAAAATGGTGGGCCAGTAACACGGCCCGGGTCACAAACAGGGTCTGGGAGGGGAAGTCCGATCGGGGAAAGGGCAGAAACCCATGGTCGTATTCCACCACGTCATAGTCGGCGGCATGCTGCTGGAGATAGTCTCGCAGGAGCAGGTGATAGTTCCAGAAGACCTGGATCGCGTCGTACCGATCGGAGACGAAATCCAGAGGACAGAGAATGTCACAATGCCAGCCCAGAGGTTCCATTTCCTCCGCCAGTTCCAGCAAAATTTTGGGGGCACCTAACTCCCTGGTTTTCGGCGTGGCAATGCAAAACAGAATCTTCATCACGCATCCCGCCAGAATAAATGTTTGCCTCCGGCATAGTGGCGGATCAGTGCTTTGACCGAGCTGGTCAGGCGAAAATCATCCACCAGAGTTGTGGCCAGGGTGGCTTCGTCGAACCAGCGTCCTTCCACTTGCCAGAAAACATGGGCCATCAGGGTTTGTTCAAAATAAAAGCTGTCTTTCTCCAGGCAGGGGCGGAGACTTTCCAGTTTCTCTGGGAACAGGATGCGGGGCAAAATTCCCTGGGGGCAGTAGGCCAGCCCGATGTTCATGGGGTCTTCCTCCAGTAAGCGCCGATCGTGCAGGGCCTCGATGATGGATAAATCGTAGGATTGTTGATAATCCCGTCCAGCCAACATGGTGGTGTGACCCGTTTGCAGGAGAGCTTCCAGCACGGCCAAAAAATTTCCAAACCAGAGGATATCGGCATCCAGCAACAGTACGTCCGATCGATGGTTGGCCGCCAGATAGGCGGTGAATTTTTTTGCGAATCCGCCCCAGCGCCGCTGGGACCAGTCCGTGATGAAGGGATGATAATTGGCAGGGAGGGCGTCCAGCAACATCTGCCAGTGAAATAGCTGCACCTCCGGGGGGGCTCCAGCGAAACGGATTTGGAGTTCCTGGTAGGCTGCGTCTGAATCCCCAACTAGCCAGAGGGAAGGCCGCCGCTGGACCCGCGCCATCATGGAGGCGAGGTTATAGGCTAGTAAGGGCACATCGGAGACGCGAGTGGTGATTACCCCGATCGGCAGCGTAGCGTCAAACGGTTGCCAGCCAATGGTGGGCAAATGTCCGGCCTTGATCTGGCGCAGCACATTACAGTACCCATGGAAAAGCCGATATTTCAGACTCTGCCGGATGCGATCGGTCCACTGCATAACACCTTTGACCATAGCCTTAATCCTGGACCCTCCTGGAGAACAACCTGCTTTTCAGACCCTTGACATCGTCGAGAAAGTCTTGGCCCAAAAAAGAGAGCCCATACTTCACGAGCAGATCCAGATCAGCCAACTCTGGTCCAACAGCCTGTAGCTTTTGACGCACTCCATGACGGAATAAATCCAAGCGCAATTTGCCAAAATTATCCAGGCAGAGGCTTCTCATACAGGCCACAGCTTTTCTGTGGGTTGCCCTGGAGAGTTGAGGTTGTCGGTAGATAAAGGCATAAAGTCGCATTAGCTCATCGGATGCGACCCGAAAGGCCGTTGCCCCCTTGGTTTCTGCGTGATACCGAAAGTAGCCCGCAATCCGGGGACCAAACACAAATCGATACCCTAACAGATTTAACCGCACCAAAAATTCATGGTCCATGACATGGTGCAGCCGATCGTCGAGGAAGTGGCCGTCTGCAAAAACTTTCTGGCGAAAGAACATGGCCTGGTTACAGACATTCAAAAAAGGGAGGGAGTCGGCGATCGTAAACTCAGACACCGGATAGGGCCGCAAAAAGATACCCTGGGCATCAATACAGGTGGTGGGACCGTACAACACATCTGCTTCTGGGTAGGAGAGGGCCAGTTCTGCTGCCTGCCGGAAGGTGCCATGGTGGTAATAATCATCGGAATTTTGCCACCCCACCAAGTCTCCCGTAGCCATGCAAAATCCCCGGTTGATGGCTGCAGCCTGCCCACCATCAGGCTCACTCACCCAAAAAGTCAGGTAGGGGGCATACTTTTGAATAATTTCTGGGGATTGATCGGTGCTTCCCCCATCCAGAATGATGTATTCAATCCGGGGATAACCCTGTAGCAAGACTGAACGGATGGTGGCTTCGAGGAACTGATCCTGATTAAAGCTGGGTGTGACAATGCTAATCAGAGGCCACTCTTGACCGTTGGGCATGTACTGGGGCAGGGGCGGAGCTTGTTTGGTCCAGGGCCATCCTACTTTGCCGGGGGGCGGGGTTGGGAGGTCTTTCAGTTGTAACGGACTCAGCAGCAGGGACATAACAGGGCAACCTGGCAACGATCGGGATTCTGAGTGGTATCTTGCCCCATGCCGATCGATTTTGCCAAGAGACGCGGTTTAAATCCCATAGGTTATCCCAGTTTGCCAGCGGGCTTGCTCCAGGTTATAGGTAACCTGTCGGAGGGAGTCTCCCAGATAAGGTCGCCAGCGGCTGGCCATTCGGCACAGTTGCGATCGCCAGCGGATCTGATTGGGGCTCCAGCGGGGCTCCTGATACTCAGCCAGAATCTGGGCAAATTCCGCCTGATGGCTCTGGAGAGCGGTGGCGGTTTTGGTATCGGGATGGGTGCGATAGCCTGCCAAGGGGATGGGGACAGTGTACAGGTCTGCCACCTGCCAGAATCTGGCCCAGAGGTCGAAATCCACCATGGTCAGCCCATTTCGCAGAGATCCTCCAACTGCTTCCCACAGCGATCGCCGCCAGAAGGTAGACTCCTGCTGGATCACCATCTGAAACACAGGGGAGCCCATGGCATAGCGCCCAGAGTAGAAGAGCTTCCGACCATAGCCATCGATCGCCAGGGTCATCCAGGGGGATCCGGTGGGGGTCCACAGGAGGAGTCGCCCGGTGGTGAGCCATTGCACTTCGGGACAATCCTGAAAGATGCGGCTCACGACCTCAAACGTCCAGGGGAGATATTTGTCATCCGAGTTCAACCAGCCCATAATCTCACTGCTGGTGCGGGCAAAGCCCTGGTTAATGGCATCGGCCTGGCCTTGATCAGGCTGACTCAACCAGCCGGTCAACTGCTTCTCGTAGCGCTGCAGGATGGCCACACTGCCATCGGTGGAGCCCCCATCCATGACCCAGTACTCCAGGTGGGGATACTGCTGCTCCAACACCGATCGCAGGGCTGCTTCCAGGTAGGGAGCATAGTTGTAGTTGGGGGTGACGATCGCAAACGTCAGTGGGAAGTCACTCATATCAACATGTTGAACGCAATGCCGATCGGGTCACTTTCCTTGAACCGCCGTCTTTTCCGCTTGAAGTAGAGCCAGGGATACAGAAGATAACGCAGGGTGTAGAAGTAAAATTCGGCGTAGAATTTGCCCAGCTCAATCCGGCACCGTCCCAGGGATTTGAGTTTCTCGCCGATCGGGGAGAAGTCGGCCTTGACCATTTCCTCCAGCACTTCCCGATAGGTGATAATCCAATCCTCACTGGCATGGGTTTCCACCACCCGCATGACTTCCAGCGATCGGGCCATGCCCCCGGTGCCGGTCTTGTGGCTGCTGTGAATGCGGTACAGGGAGAGGTAATCGGGCAGGGGGATAAAGGTTCCCAGGCGGGAAGCCCGGATGAACCAGTCCCAATCCAGGGCATAGTGATAGGTTTCGTTCAGTTCACCGGTTAGCTTCCAGAGTGGGCGGGTCCAGAAGCAACTGGGCTGGATGATGTAATCGTGGTAAGTCAGCCGCTCTGGGTCGAAGGCTTCCGGCAACTTGGCATAGCAGAGTTCGGCCCCTTCCTTGAAGTGAATGCAGCCCCCATAAACCAATCGGGGGGCCTGAATGCTTCCCAAAGCGTGGACGACTTTGGTCAGGGTGCCAGGCAGGTACATATCATCTGAGTTTAACCAGGCCAGAATCTCGCCGGTGGCTCGCCGGAACCCCTGGTTGATGGCGTGGGCCTGTCCTTTGTCCGGCTCCGACACCCAATAGGCCAGAGCAGAGTTGTATTTTTTGAGAATGGTCACCGTTGCGTCGGTACTGCCCCCATCCATAACGATCAGCTCCAGATTGGGGTAGTTCTGGCCCAGAACGGAGGTGATGGTCTGTTCAATGTACTGTCCCTGGTTGTAGGACGGAATCACGATCGAAATTTTGGGGAGGGACTCAGGGTCAGACATGGGCTTCTAATTCAAAAAATTGGACATCGATCGCTTCAGGGTTTTGAGTAGTGGGAGTTTCTGGCCCACCTGATACTTCCATTGGTGATAAAAGTGTTGCCGGACCATCTGGCGCACTTGCTGTTCACGGGTGTTGTGCTGCTGGAGTACCTGTTGAATTTTAGGATGGGAAAACCGCAATTGCCACCAGGGATACCGGGGAGGAAACCAGAGTTCGAATTCAGGAACGGTCAGGCGTAATTGGGGAGGATGGAACAGAACCCACTGAAGAAACAGAGCGGTGTGCAACAGTTCTCGCTGGGGACGGGGGAGTTGACTCTGGGCCAGAAAGTGACCAAAAGCAGACTGGTAACAGTGGAACAGGATTTGTTGGCGGCCCGATCGGACCAGGGACATGCTGAATCCGGGTTCCTCTCCCACGGCTTCGGCAAAGTGGACCACGGGCTGGGGCACCCGGAAAATCTGAGGGTAGCGATCGCAGGTTTTCCAGTAGAGGATGCTATCTACCCCAATCCCATAGCGGTTACAGTCGCAGTCGATCCGATGGGTGAGGCTGAGGGTAAAGGCCTGCAGAATATCGGCCCGTCGAAACAGGGCTGCACCGGGGCTGAGCGGCACCGTATAGTGCAGATAATCGACGGCAAATTCCAGCAGAAACTCAAAGGCTGGGGTCTGGCCTGGAGGGATGCGATCGTACTGGAGACGGGGGGGCTCGTCTGCCAGATGCTGGATCACTGGGGAGTAGGTAAAGCCCAGGGTTGGATTCTGTTGTAAGGGGTGCAGGAGCTGCTCCACCGCGTCCGGTTCCAGCCAGTCATCGGAAAAGAGCATTTTGAAGTACTCTCCCTGACTCTGCTCAATGCAGCGCCACCAGTTGGGCACAGGCCCCAGGTTCTGCTCATTTTGCAGTCCCTTGACTCGATCGTCCTGCCCCATGTACTCCTGCACAACTGCGTAGGTGCCATCGGTGCTGCAATTGTCCACCACAATGACTTCCAGATTGGGATAGGTTTGGGCCAGGGCACTCTCGATCGCCCGCCGCACCAGATGAGCCCGATTATAAACGGGTATCCCAATACTGACCTTGGGGAAAACTGCTGTCATGCTTACTTCACTCCTCTACCACAGCAGTTATAGCGTGGGTGTCAGGTCTGACGCACACAATGGGAAGAATGGGTTAAGGCGTTGGATTTTGAATTGTGCATGCTATGAAACTCTCCGTCGTCATCCCTTGCTTTAATGAACTGGCCACCATCACAGCCGTGGTCCAGGCTGTGAAAAATTCTCCGGTGAGCAATACAGAAATTATTTTGGTGGACGACTGTTCAACCGATGGTACAAGGGAGCTGATTCGATCGCACCTGGAAGCGGAAGTGGACCAGGTGATCTACCACCCTAAAAACTGGGGCAAAGGGGCAGCACTACGGAGTGGGTTTGCAGTGGCCACCGGTGAGATCGTCATCGTTCAGGATGCCGACCTGGAATACGATCCCCAGGAATATCCCCGGATGATTGGACCGATTCTGGAGAACCGGGCAGATGTCGTTTACGGATCACGGTTTGTCGGGAGCCAACCCCACCGGGTGGTCTATTACTGGCACATGGTGGGCAACCAATTTTTAACAACGCTCTCCAATATGCTGACGAATATCAACCTGACCGATATGGAGACCTGCTACAAGGCTTTTCGGCGTGAGGTGATTCAGGCGATCAAAATTGAAGAAAAGCGATTTGGCTTTGAACCGGAAATTACGGCTAAGGTGGCAAAAATGGGCTGCCGGATCTACGAAGTTGGGATTTCCTATTACGGTCGTACCTATAAGGAAGGCAAGAAAATTAACTGGAAAGACGGGGTCAGGGCCATTTTTTGTATTTTGAAATACAACCTGTTTGGGCAGCAAAAGCAGATGGAACTGGTTTATCCCACTACCAGTGGAGCACCAGAGGCAAGGCGGGCTGACAATCGACTCTCTGCTTCTGTTTCCCCCCATCAAAGGTCACGTCTGCGCGATACCCCTCTCCTGGAATGAACCGGGCCAGGCCAGCGTCCGCCAGGGTCTGAATGAGGGGACAGGAAAGGCTTTGTGTAGGTAAGGTCAGGGCGATGTCTGTGATTTCCTGCACCCTGATCCCATGCACCAGGGGTTGTTGCCGTTCCAGGGGATAGTGATCCGGTCTTTTTCCGCCCGGGAAGTGGAACACCAGCGGCACACCAGGCTGGATGGAGTCTACAGCGACCTCAATCTGGAGGGGCGGGGGTAAATAGGGGGGACGATAGGCCCAGGTGGTGAAAGGGAGGGAAGGATAGGGATCGGCCTGCTGGGTCGATCGCAGCCCCAGACCAAAAGGAGCATGGCCGGACTGACGATACTGCGATCGTTCCCACAATTGCAAGGGGGCAGCAGGTGGGCGACAGGCTGCTTGCTTGTCTTGAACCCAAAGAAATTCAAGGTAGGCGTTGTAGCCAAAAAAGCGGCGACAGGCGCTACCTTGTCCGGGATGGCTATTGCTTTGTCCTTCGGTCAGACCAATCTGCACCAACCGATCGGCCTCTGGCGCTCCGATGGCGGTGCAGATGAACAGATGATCGAACTCTAGAGTCATCTCAACCAGCAGAATCCCTTAAAATTCCTCATCACTGTAACCGCCAGCATGGGCGGATTCAGCATCCCGCTTGGAACCCAGCAACTCCAGGCGATCAACCCGAATTACTGGTTTACTGCGACTGGCCCCAGTGCTGCGGTCTTGCCAGGTTTCAAATTTAAGTATGCCCGTGACCCCAATTTGAGTACCCTTACGAACATACTCCGCAGCCACTTCCGCCTGTTTCCCCCATAGCTCCAGGTTGAACCAGTCAGGCTGGTCACTGTTACTGGTGAAACGCTTGACCGCCAGAGTCAGATTGCAAACGACACTGCCCGACTCGAAGTACTTTACGTCAGGATCGCCGCCGACCCGACCAACCAAATTCACAATGTTGAGAGACATAAGCCTTAGTACAAGAGTACTTATTAATCACTACTGTAACAAATTTCGAGGTTTGAAGGTGAAAAATCAAGGGTTAATGTCTCAAATTCATTCAGTCAAATGGACGTTGCATGGTGTTTTTCCAGTGCCGACCGGAGGGCAACTGCGGCATGGGACTTGCTAACTCCTAAAAGCCCTGCTTATTAGTTAATAGTGTTAGGATGAGGCTCCTGGGAGTAGGTCGAGGATGATAACACATGGGTAGACTTAGGCAAAAAAACGTAATAAAATTCACATCGTTACAATGTGGTCACGTGGAATGTGGTTACATGGAATGGGATGGCCTTTGAGGTCATGGCATCGTGACTGAGGTTTAATATTCTCCTCGAATATTAAATAATGTGACCATTGTATTGTGGCCAGGCGTAGCAAAGTTTCGTTCTAGGGGCGTTTCAGTGGGTCTTTTTAATCGCTTTTCTCTGTCTCGTGATATGGGTATCGACCTCGGTACCGCTAACACGCTTGTTTATGTATCGGGTCGAGGGATCGTCTTGCAGGAGCCATCCGTGGTCGCAATGGATCAGGATGAAAAGGTCCCTCTGGCGGTGGGAGAAGATGCGAAAAAAATGCTAGGCCGAACTCCTGGTAATGTTGTGGCCCTTCGTCCGTTGCGAGATGGGGTGATCGCTGATTTTGATACGGCAGAGTTGATGCTGAAGCATTTCATTCGGCGCGTCCATGAAGGCCGAACCCTGGTATCCCCCCGGATCGTGATTGGGATTCCCAGTGGGGTGACGGGTGTGGAGCGTCGGGCCGTGATGGAAGCGGCCTCTCAGGCTGGAGCCAGAGATGTGTATCTGATTGATGAGCCTGTAGCTGCTGCGATCGGAGCCGGGCTGCCCGTGGCTGAGCCGACCGGTAACATGATCATCGACATCGGCGGTGGGACGACAGAAGTTGCCGTCCTAAGTTTGCAGGGTACGGTGTTAAGTGAGTCCGTTCGGGTGGCCGGAGATGAACTGAGTGAAGCCATCACCCAGTACATGAAGAAAGTTCATAACCTGGTCATCGGGGAACGGACCTCTGAGGAAATCAAGATTCAAATTGGCTCAGCCTATCCCACGCAAGATACGGATGAAGCGACCATGGAGGTCAGAGGTCTGCATCTCCTATCCGGGTTGCCCCGAACGGTCACCATTAAAGGCCCGGAAATTCGCGAAAGTATGTCCGAACCCCTCTCTGTTATTATCGAAGCGGTGAAGCGGACTCTGGAACGCACACCTCCCGAGCTGGCAGCTGATATCATTGATCGGGGCATCATGTTAGCGGGTGGGGGAGCCCTACTCCGTGGTTTGGATACCCTCATCAGTCACGAGACTGGCATTGTGGTGCATGTAGCCGCCGACCCACTCAGTTGTGTGGTGCTCGGAACCGGTCGGGTTCTGGAAAACTTTAAGCAGTTGGAGCGCGTCTTCAGTGGGCGCTCTCGACATATGTAACTCTTATCGACATGTATACCATACGTCGCTGGTGGGATCGCTATGGGTTGCAGGCCTTGCTGGTTACCCTTGCTTTGGGTGCAGCTTGGTCAATTCGACAAACTCAGGGCAGCCTGATTTTTGAAGCCTATCGATGGACGGCTCGGCCCTTTCAAGCCAGTCCAATTCAAGAAGATAGATTGGTCAGTTCTCGGGTTAGAGAACTTCAGGATCGACTTCGGGAGCTGGAAGGTCAAAACCAGAAGCTGCGAGAATTGGTTGGCTATGTCAAAGCCAATCAGCAGGCTGGGGTAGTTGCTCCAGTGGTTGGCCGCAGTGCTGACCATTGGTGGCAACAGATTACTCTAGGTCGGGGGAGTAAAGATGGCGTCAAAGTTGGGGACATTGTGAGTGGGACAGGGGGGCTGGTGGGCCAGGTGATTAACGTGACCCCTCACACCAGTCGTGTACTCCTGATTAGTGATCCAACCAGTCAGGTAGGCGTTACGGTCAGTCGGACCCGCTACACCGGGTACATGCGGGGGCAATCAGAAACTCAGGCCACGATCGAGTTCTTTGATAAAGTCCCTGATGTCCGGGTGGGTGATGCCGTTTCAACCTCTGCTTTCAGTCAGCTCTTTCCACCAGGGTTGCCGATTGGGCGGATTGTTGCCGTGAACCTGAGTAAGAGTCCTGCGCCAGAAGCGACCGTTGAATTTTCTGCTCCGATCAGTTACGTGGAGTGGGTTGTTATTTATCCAAATCCCAAGGCATCTTCTGGAGCGCCTCAGCCTTGAATACCCCTGTCCGTCGCCAGCCTAACCTTGATATCCTCAAAGCATGGACGGTTACCCTTGCTTCGGCATTTTTATGTCTCTTGATCCTGCCGGTACGCCTTCCAGGGATGGAGCTGGCTGGTATTGGTCCTAACTGGTTGTTGGTCTGGGTTGTAGCCTGGAGCGTTAAACGGCCTGTGCTGCAGGGAGCCCTAGCCGGGCTGGCTTTAGGCTTGATTCAGGATGGGATGACAGCTACCGATCCAACCCATGCCCTGAGTCTGGTGGTGGTGGGTGTTCTGACGGCTCGTCTGCGGAAGCAACGCTACATTCAGGAAGACTTTATTTCAGTGGCGCTGATTGTTTTCGGTATGGCGGTGCTGGCCGAGACCATCCTGGCGTTGCAATTTGCGATTCAAGGCGATCGTACCCTATCAGAAATCTGGACACACCATCAACGGATTGCCCTTTCTTCAGCCATTCTCAGCAGTCTTTGGGCTCCAGTGATTTACTTTCCCCTGAATCGCTGGTGGGAAGAGATGAAATTGACGAACCAGCCTTAGATGGGGATGACGGAATAGCTGCCAAAGATCTTCAGCGTCTCGGTGTAGGCTTCTAGCTCTTTCAGGGCAGATTGCACAGCAGGCTGACGAGTATCTGCCTCCAGATCAACGAAAAATAAATAGTCCCCCAGGGATCGCTTCGAGGGACGGGATTCGATCCGACTCAAATTAATGTCTCGCTGGGCAAAAATCTGTAAGGGTTTAACCAGCGCCCCTGGACTATCATGCACAATGAAGGCCAGAGAGGTGTGGTCGCCTCCGGGTGAGGGTTCCAGGCTGAGAAGCCAGAAGCGGGTACAGTTATCGGGGTAGTCGCTGATGGCCTGAGCCAGAATGGGTACCTGGTAGAGTTGGGCTGCTCGTTCTGAAGCGATCGCCGCGATCGTGGTGTCTTCCACCAGATGGGTCAGGGCTTCTGTGGTCGAGTTGGCCGGAACGAGCTGGGCTGCGGGTAGAGTTTGTCGGAGCCAGTGCTGGCACTGGGCCAGAGCCTGGGGATGGGAATAAACCACCCGGATGTCCGCTAACTGGGTCGCCCGCGACAGCAGGGTATTGGAAATGGTCAGGACCAGGGCGGCCTGAATCCGTAACTGGTCGAGCTGCCAGAGGGTGTCCAGGGTGACGGTCACACTGCCCTCGATCGAGTTCTCCACCGGGACAACGGCCAATTGGGTCTCACCCTGGGCCACGGCCTGCAAGGTTTGCGCAATCGTGGCATAGGGATGTAAAAGAGCGGATTGGCCCGTTTTTTGCTGTAACCAGGTAGCGCAGTTTAGGGCCGCTGTTTCGGCATTGGTGCCGGAAGGTCCGAGGTGAGCAATGGAGACGCTGGCCATGATGAATAATCCTCGTTTGACTCTATAATCTGGAAATTATCGTTTTTTACAACTTTTCTAATTTCTTCAACTGAAAACATACGGATCTTGAAGTGTTGCCCCTCAGGAAGGGTCTAAATTTTCCCTATTTTCTGGCAATTTACACCTCAAGTATTAGATGAGTTGTGAATTTGTTTCTTAAAATAAGTTAATAAGGATTTACACAACCCCGTGCTGCCGACTATGCTTACCCGGTTCACCTCTTCCCAGACTGTTGATATTGCTGTTGCAGAACAACCCGTCCCGATTCAACATTACCTCCGACAACCGCAGCGATTGGTGAATGCGCTGGTTGACCCGAGTCGGATTGAACTATTGGGCAACGATCGGTACCGGCTGAAGTTACGTCCACTTTCTTTCCTGGCCTTCAATCTGCAGCCGACTGTGGACCTTCAGGTCTGGACCGAATCGCAAGGAACGGTCCATTTGAGATCCGTGAGCTGCGAAATTCGTGGTATCGAGTATATCAATCAACGGTTTAACCTGAATCTCGTCGGTAAACTGCAGCCCCATTTGGTGAATGGTGCGGTTCATCTGCTAGGAAGGGCTGATCTGGAGGTTCAAGTAGAATTGCCACCCACCTTATGGTTAACGCCTAGGCCGTTGCTGGAGGCGGCGGGCAATAGCCTGCTGAAGAGTGTTTTGCTGACCATTAAGCAGCGGCTCATGCACCAATTGGTGTCGGACTACTATCGCTGGGTGGCCTCTACATCAGCAGATGCGGCTGTTTTTCCAGGAGCGTCTGCCCTGCCTGCCCGATAATAAATCGATCCCCTGGCAGGTGAGGGACAAGGAGGTGTAGAGGATTTCTGCATGGGGATTGTACCTCCTTACCCAGCCGAATCGACATGAAATTTTCTATAGAGCCCGTTCTCGGGCGGCATGGCAGGGTGAAAAAGACAACCGATGGTATGGTGTAGGACCATACCGCGCTAGGGCAGCCCGATGTTTGGCGGTGCCATAGCCTTTGTTGGCCGCTAGATCATAGCCTGGATAGCGATCGGCGAGGCGAATGATCAATTGGTCGCGCCAGACCTTGGCGATAATGCTGGCTGCCGCAATTGCCAGACAACGACTGTCTCCCCTGACGAGAGGCTGCTGGGGGAGATCCAGGTCGGGAATTAATTGATTACCATCGATTAAGCAAAGTTCAGGTTGGGGGGTCAAACGGCGAATAGCTCGCTTCATGGCGAGTAAAGAGGCACCCAGAATATTGAGTCGATCGATCTCTCGCACGGAAGCCGTGCCGATGCGGCAACTTAAGGCCATTGCTTGAATCTGAGTGGCAAGAAATTGCCGCTCAGTAGCCGAGATCTGCTTGCTGTCGGTGACACCTAGGGCGATCAGATGGGGCTCAGCCAGAGGAGGCAAAATGACTGCAGCGGCTACGACTGGCCCAAACAGGCAACCTCGACCCACTTCATCAACACCCGCGATTCGTTCCGGGATGTGGGCATCACGGAATTCCTCCAGCAAGCTGAGCTGAGTGGATTGCAAGGGGGCTACCTGCTGCTGTCTACCGCCGAAGAGCGCCGCCGCCGCCGCCGATTTTCGGGTTCACTGACACTGGTCTTGGTCAGTTCTTCCGCTGGGTCTGGATCTACCAAGGAGTCTGTCGTTTCATCCTCGTTGCTCTGAGCAATGGCTGGTGGCAGATCGGAGATCTCTACTGGCAGGGGGACCTCCACAAAGGCCAACCCATCCTCTGGCTCAGATTCAGGCTCGGTGGGCTGTAACCGACCATCTTCTAACCCTGGGGGCAAATCGAGGGGACGCTCACCGGGTAAAACGACAGAAATCATGGCTGTGCGAGGGTCTTTCACGCCCTGTGGAACCAGAACCAGCGGCGAAATCCCCATCAGGGAGTAAAGCTCCTGTTCTTCTGGAGTCATCTCGACGACGACCAGTTCTGGTGCTGCAGGGGCGGGCCGTCCCTCCCGTCTCCCAGATTTACCTCGTTCTGATTTTTGGGCCCAACCTTGACGCAGGGCAACCGGAGCGGCTTCCTCTATGGGTGCTGCGCTATCGACCTCGATCGCTGGCGCTTCTGGTCTGGGCGTGATGCCTCTGTTAGAACCATTGACCACCCGGGAACCATTCGTGTCTGCCCGCTCTGGACGGTCCGATCGTTCTTCCAAACCAGCTTCTGCCGGGCGGTTGCGCCTGCCCCCGCTGGATTCTCGTCGGTCATGGCCTTGCGGCTTGACATTATCGTTCCGGCGGCGACGACGACGGTGACTTCCCCCCCGCTCTTGCGGGATAGCGTAACCCGGAAGTTCTGTCTCAGAACCATCCTCTGAATCCTCATCCTGGCCATCCCAGGGGGTGTCATTGACAAAACCGGTATCCAGTAAGTCTCCAGTTTCTTGAGCGGAGAACAGGTCAGCGGTGGCATTGCTGCGGCTGCGAGGTCTGTAACCGGAGGAATCTAGCCGGATCAGGTCTTCTGCTTCGGCCTCTCCAGGGAGATGAACCAGGTGCCCCAAACCGCCGCAGGTGGGGCAGGCCCGACCAAAAAGTTCGTAGATGTTCTGGCCCTGGCGTTTACGGGTCAGCTCGACCAGACCCAGTTCCGATAGTTGGGCAATTTGGGGCCTGGCTTTGTCTGCCTTCAGGGCCCGGTTGAAATGCTCCAGCACCTGCAACTGGTCACGACGGGCATCCATGTCAATGAAGTCTACGATAATGACACCTGCCATGTTTCTCAGGCGGAGTTGGCGGGCGATTTCAGTGGCGGCCTCGCAGTTTGTCCAGAGAACGGTTTCGCGCGCTGTGGCCGATCGGGTAAAGGAGCCAGAGTTCACGTCGATCACAGTCAGGGCTTCCGTCGGTTGGATGATAATGTAGCCACCTGAAGGCAGATCAACCCTGGGCTTGAGGGCTTCACGAATGGCAGCATTGACTCGGAAATATTCCAAGATTGGGATGCGATCTCGGTGATGATCGACCAATAATCCCTGGGGGGCTTTGCCACTGCTCCAGGAAGCCAGATGTTGCTTCACCCGTTTCAAGCCAGTGTGAGAGTCCACTACAATCCGGTTCACTTCAGCACTATAAACATCCCGCAAAACCCGCTGGATAAAATCATCATCCCGATTTAAGAGGGCGGGAGGGCGGGAGGTGGTAGCTTCCTGCTGAACTGTTTCCCACTGCTTTTGCAGGGTTTCCAGGTCTTCGATGATGGCTTCTTCCGGAACCCCTTCTGCTTCTGTACGAACAATCATGCCCATACCCGCAGGCTTAATCAGGATGGCCAGTGCCCGCAGCCGGTTGCGCTCATTCTCATTGCGAATGTGTCGGGAAAGGTTTACCCCTTTGCCATAGGGCATCAGGACCAGGTACCGCCCAGGCAGGGTAATTTTACCCGTCAACCGGGGGCCTTTATTACCTGTAGGCTCCTTCATGATCTGCACCAGCACCTTTTGTTGGGGGGTGAGCAGTTCAGTGATAGAACCTGCCGATCGTTTCAGGCGAATAGGACCGAGGTCGGTCACATGAATAAACCCGTTCCGTTCTGAGTCTCCGATGTTAACGAAGGCGGCATCGATACCTGGTAAAACATTTTCTACGATACCCAGATAAATGTCGCTAATCTGATGAGTCCCGGTGGCGACAATCAGCTCCTGGATCTGGTCTTCGGAGAAAACAGCAGCAATTCGATGCTGCTCTGCGATGATAATTTGCTTTGGCATTCAGTTTCCTCAATGGTTGTAGCGAAAGTCACAGGTCCACAGGTGCCTCTCGCCAAAATAAACTCCCTAACGACATGAACCCATTTTCAGCTAGGGCTATGAAAAAATGACGACGCTCAGAACAGGCTGGAACATCGTAATGGCTGCACTGAAATAAGTAATTGGGATAGATGACTGAGTCAATGACTGGCAATCAAAAATAACAGCGACTGGCGAAAGACCACTGGTGAATTGCTTCGAAGCTCAACCCATGAGTCGAGGCGCTTCACTGGAAATTGCAAGCCTTTAGGGCCAAAGAACCTGGAAAAAGGACTCTGGAGAACCCAAAAAGGCAAGTTTTTCACCGGGTTAACTCAGGAGTAGCCTGAAGAACCTGAGATTGCCCTGACAGCTTACACGGGTTGCTTGCACTGGCACTCGTGGGTAGGATTTTGGTACTCAACCCATAGCCGCATACTAAAGTTCACAATAAAGAACTTAATGCAGAGCTATGTGGAGAAATCGGGAGCAAATCTTTCCGGGGCCTAAACATGCCCAGGCTTGATTTTTAAGACGGTGCATACACTGTACTTATTCATCGTACTTAGTCACCGTACTCGGCTATCGTACGTACTAATCGTACACATATTAATTGTATGCGCATTAATTGTACGCAACAGAGCACCAATGCCCAGAAGCCTCTGACTTCCTTCCTGCGTAGCTATGGATGGATTCTAGCACACCTTTTTTAATCCGTTGCTTTTTCATTGCAAAACAACAGTCGGCAGCGGTGGGTGTGAACCAGTTGAAAGTCTTGGTGAGCAACCTGTTCCAACATATGGATCACCTGTTCGGGGCGGAGCAGGGTGCCATCATTCCGGCAACTCCCGATGTAGCGGATTATGACGGGAAGTGGCAGTCCATCCGGGTTAGAGGGTCTGTCCTTGGGAAGGAGAAGCCCGATCTCCGCCAGCCGATCGCGCAAGTTAACCGGATAGGTGTGGCCAGATTTAGTCTTCTGTTCCCACTCAAAAGTATCAGCGGCTTCAATTGCGGCGACCCAGGTTTGCCATTGGGCGTCAGAAAAGGTAGCCCCGGTTTCAGATTGGACGGTGATCTGGTATTCAGCCTGGGTCAGAAGCTGAGTCGTGGAGGGGCTTTCTGGGGCCACGGCCATAACGGCATAGAGGGGTAAGTCTACTGGGAGTTGGGCGGCCAGTTGTTGCCGAAATTCCTCTGGATCCAGGGATTGGGTTAGTTCAAAATCCACGACCTCGCCTGAACTGGTGGTGCCCAGGGGCAGGGCATTGGCGATCGCAATCCGAGGACTGGGGTGGAAGCCCCCGCTAAAGGAGATGGGCAGGTGCGCCCGTCGAAGAGCCCGATCGAAGAGCCGCAGCAGATCCAGATGGCTGACCAGAGCCAGATCGCCCTGCTTACCAAACCAGACCCGCAGACGCTGAACCCGCTGTGAGCTGGGGGTAAATTCCCCGGCAAAAGCAGGAATGGGTGGGGGATCGATGACAATGTTGTGGCCAAAATCGGGACCGCAGACGCCGCAGTGGGAGCAGCCATCAAAGGAGCAGTCGGGGACGATCGCAGCCTCCAAGGCCCGGTGTAAATCAGCCTGCAACCACGCTTTGGTGATGCCCGTATCCAGATGGTCCCAGGGGAGGGGGGCCTCTAAAGCATCCTGGTAGTGGGTGGAGGTCTGGTCAGCCCCCTGGAAGGCATTCCACTCCCCCCGTTCTACTTGCCGGTATTTCCAGCCCAGCCCTGATTCAGCGATCGCCTGGGTCCAGGCTGCAAAAGCTCGCTCCAGGCTTTCCCACCAGGCATCCATCCCAGCCCCCAGTTCCCAAGCGCGCTGGACCACCGCTGCCAGACGACGATCTCCCCTGCCAACAAAATCCTCCATGGCCGAGATCCGCACATCGGTGAAATTGGCTTTGACTCCTTTGATGCGGCGCAGTTCCGTTTTCAGCACCGCTTGTTTGCGCTCAAACTCGCTGGTGGAGACCGAGTGCCACTGAAATGGGGTATGGGGTTTGGGAGTGAAGTTAGAAATCGTGATATTGAAGTTCAACTTTTTATTGCTGCGCCCCCGACATTCCTGCTGCAACCAGGCCACGGTTTCAGCGATGCCTACAACATCTGCATCTGTCTCTCCCGGCAATCCGATCATGAAGTAGAGTTTGATTTTGTCCCAGCCCTGCTCATAGGCCGTGCGGACACCCCGCAACAGTTCCTCATTCGTTAGCCCTTTATTCACGATGTCGCGCATCCGTTGTGTTCCTGCTTCGGGGGCAAAGGTGATGCCGATTTGTCGGGCTCCTCCCAGGATATGGGCAATGTTTTCATCGAAGCGATCGACCCGCTGGCTGGGGAGGGACAGGGAGATATTGTCCTCCTGCAGGCGATTCTTGATCTCCAGGCCCACGGATGGGAGGGCCAGATAATCCGAGCAACTGAGGGATAGGAGGGAAAATTCATTGTGCCCGGTCTGACGCATGCCCGCTTCAATCGCTGTGATCACCTGCTCTGGCTCCACGTCCCGGGCTGGTCGAGTTAGCATGCCGGGTTGGCAGAACCGGCAGCCCCGGGTGCAGCCCCGGCGGATTTCGATCGTCAACCGATCGTGCACCGTCTGGACATAGGGCACCAGACCAATGGAGTAGGCTGGGATAGGAGTGGCCACTCGGCGCAGAATCCGTGGGGGCACATCTGGACGGTTGGGCTCCACCGACCCATCGGGGCGCATCTCGTAGAACTGGGGCACATACACCCCCGGCACCTGGGCCAGATCCAGCAGCAGATCTTTCCGGCTGAGGCCAGCCGCCTTGCCCTGCTCAAGCACAAGACCGATTTCCGGCAGTAATTCTTCTCCATCTCCCAGGGCCACGAAATCAAAGAAGTCGGCGTAGGGTTCTGGATTCGAGGTCGCAGTCTGCCCGCCTGCAAAAATCAGGGGAAAGCTACCCTGTTGCACGTCCCAGATTCCGGCTGCGTTACGGGCTTTCCAGGTGAGGGGAATACCCGCCAGATCCAACATCTCCAGGATGTTGGTGGCTCCCAGTTCATAGCTGAGGCTGAATCCTAAAATGTCAAAGCTTAGAAGTGGCCGACGGGATTCCACCGCAAACAGGGGGGTCTGGGTGGCCCGCAGTTTGGCAGCCAGGTCCGGGGCTGGGAGATAGGCCCGATCGCATAACTGCCGGGGTTGGGTATTAATAATGTTGTAGAGAATGATGTGCCCCAGGTTAGAGGCTCCGACTTCATAAACCTCTGGGTAAGTCAGGGACCATCTGACCCCTGCATTTTCCCAGGGTTTGTGCACAGCCCCCCGCTCATTGCCCAGATAGCGGGCTGGACGAGAAATATCGGGGGTCAATAGGGTCTCGACTGCAACTGCCATAGAATAAGCTTGATTTCCGGTATGCCTGTTCATCCTGCTCTCAATGTTAACTGAGAAGACTCTATGCCTCATCCTTTCAACTTTTGAACGCTAAACACCGTGGACTATCAGAACTTTCTCGATCGACTGCCTCAGCTTTATGAAGATTGGCAACAGTCTTCAGTCCGCCCGAAATCTCCCGCCTTTCGGGCGATCCTGGAAGACGTGAGTGCCATGACGACCCCCAATGTGATGCAGCTCTTGAATCATGCGGTCAGTTGTCTGGAGCCGGGGGAGGTTTATTGTGAAGTGGGCACTTACCAGGGTTCGACCCTGATTGGGGCGCTGCTCAATCACCCGGATGCCATGGCCTATGCGATCGATAACTTTTCTGAATTTGATCCCACCGGGGAGAATGAGGAAAAACTCCTGGGCAATCTGGCCCGGTACGGGCTGCAGGAGCAGGTGCTGTTCTGTAATCAGGAATTTGAAGCGTTCTTTCTCGAGCTGGGCCAACTGGGGACAGAAGACCGAATTGGCGTGTATCTGTATGACGGAGCCCATGATTACCGCTCCCAGATCATGGGGTTGCTGGCGGTGCGCCCTTTCCTGGCCGATCGAGCCCTGATCGTGATCGATGACAGCAACTGGAAAACGATTCAACAGGCGATCTGGGACTTTATTGCGGTTAGTCCAGCCTGCCAGTTTTTGCTGGAGTTGCCGACCCCCGTGCCCCGTGATCCCACCTTCTGGAATGGACTCTATCTGCTGAGCTGGGATGTGAACCGCCCCCATGACTATGATTGGTCTACCTTCAGCCAGGTCCGCCACCGATCGGTGATTCAGGCTATTTACGAATTGCAAGTGCTGGAACAACGGGCAGAGGCCCAGCAGGATCTCTATACCGAGGCCAGGGATCTTCATAGCCAGCAGCAGTATGACCTGGCGGAGCAAAAATATCGACAATTCTTGTTGTGGAACCAGGAGCATGCGGAAGCCTGGCTGAATCTGGGGTTGCTCTACTGTGACCGAGCCGAGTTTGTGGATGCCATGAAAGCACTCGTCAAAGCTCTGGAACTGGATCCTGAGCAGGCGATCGCCCACTATGCCCTGGGGCGTACCCTGGAGGCAATGGGGCATCCGGAGCGGGCCATTCTGGCTTTTGAAACGGCGATCGGTCTGGCTCCCAATTTGATCGATGCGCTGGTACGATTGGCCCGGCTTTTGTTTCAACAACAACGACTGGAGCAGGCCAAGGAGATCTATCAGCGCCTGCGGGCTCTGCAGGTGAAAGATGGGGAGCTTTATCTCAACCTGGGTGAATGTCTGCGAGCCTGTGGTCAACCGGATGGAGCGATCGCCCTGTTGCAGGAAGGCGTCGCCCATTACCCCACGGAAGGGGGGTTGCACTTTGCTCTGGTGATGCTGCTGCGTCAATATGGGTATGCTCAGGCCGCGATCGAGGCTGCAACTGCTGCTTCTCTGGCTCTGCCAGAGGACTACACCTTTGATCTGCTGAAATATCTGCTCCTGCCTCTGACCTATGACAGGGTAGAGGAGATTGAGGACTATCGGCAACGCTTTACGATCGGGCTGCAGCGACTGGTGGCGCAGACCGATTTGACGACCCTGGACCGACGACAGAGTGCCCTGGCTGGGATTGGACGCTATACCAATTTTTATCTGACCTATCAGAACCAGAATGATCTGGTGCTGCAATGCCAGTATGGGGACCTGGTGCATCGAATTATGGCGGCCAACTATCCGGATTGGGTGCAGCCGTTGCCAATGCCATCTCTGGCAACTGGGGAAAAGATTCGGGTGGGCTATGCCTCCGCCTATCTGCATTCTTACAGCGGCACCCTTTGGCTGACGGGTTGGCTCCGCTACGCCGATCGACAGAATTTTGAAATCTATTGCTACTACACGGGTAATCAACCGGATCCGGTGACGGAACAGTTCCGGCAGAATAGTGATGTCTTCCACCACATTCCCCACAATTTAGAAGCGGTTTGTGGCCAGATTCTGGCCGATCGCTTGCATGTGCTGGTGTTTCCAGAAATTGGGATGGATCCCCAGACCCTGCAGATGGCGGCTCTGCGATTGGCTCCCATGGTTTGCACGGCTTGGGGCCACCCCATGACCTCTGGGTTGCCCACAGTAGACTACTATCTGTCTGGAGATCTGATGGAACCGGAGCAGGGCGAAACCCATTACCGGGAGACGCTGATCCGCCTGCCCCACATTGGGGTTTCCTATCCCAGACCGGCCATTCCAGAATTGACTAAGGATCGCTCTGACTTGCAATTGCGAGAGGATGGGGTGGTTTATCTGTGCTGTCAGGCTCCCTTTAAGTATCTACCCCAGCATGACTACCTGCTGATTGAAATCGCGCAGCGAGTGCCCCAAGCCCAGTTCGTCTTCCTGCGGGTGGGTCTGATTCAGGGACGGTTGGAACGGGCCTTTGCCGCAGCCAATCTGAATTGTGCGGACTTCTGCTTGTTTCTCCCCAGTTTGCCCCGAAACGATTATTTGATGCTGAACTTGTTGTCTGATGTCTACCTGGACAGCATTGGTTTCTCGGGAGGGAACACAACGCTCGATGCGATCGCCTGCGCTCTGCCAGTGGTCACCCTGCCAGATGCGTTCATGCGGGGGCATCTGTCTGCAGCCATGCTGCGCCGACTGGGCCTGACTGAGACAATCGCAGGCAATGAGCAGGAATATATAGATCTGGCCGTAACTTTAGGGTTGGATTCAACATGGCGAGGACAGATCCGCCAGCAGATGGAGATGCGGAGCCCATCCTTATACCACGATCGAGACTGTGTGCTTGCCCTGGAATCATTCTGGCGACAGGTTGTCCAGGGTGGTTAAATCAGGCAACGGCGATCTCGAAAACCCGATCTAACTGGGTCAGTTCAAAAATGATGCGAATGGAAGCGGACACGGCACGGAGGCTAAAACATTTGTCCAGACGCTGGGCCAAGCTCAGAACGGCTACCAGGACCATCAGGCCAGCACTGTCCAGGGATTCAACATGGCTCATATCTACCACTAACCCATCGCACCAGGGAGCTGTCATCAGTTCTGTGAGTTGATTTTGCAATTGACTTGCATTTGAAGCGTTCAAGTGGCCACAGGCCAGAAAAACTTCAGTCCCGGGTTTCGTTAAGGTGGTCTGCATAGCTCAAAGTCCAGGATGGGTTGATGTAACTGGGAAATTACTTATAGACCCAACGATAAGCTTCGGCTCAGAAAACATCCACAGTATCTGGGGGTGCTTCGTGGAATCTTCACGGACGGATGAACTTCGTTTAAGTTTTGGAGAACAACTGGAATCAAACGACAGGATTTGTATCCGGGATGACCGCAGGGAAAAGAATTGGCCCTAATTCAGAAGCATGAGAATGAACTGTGAAACTGGAATCCTCAGGCAGTCGTGATTGAGATCCGTTGCAACTCAGAGACTGTTTGAACCAGATCTGCTAGTTAAAGCTGTGACACCATGGTTGGACTTCACTTGCGTGGAGTTACTGATGGGCGGGCAGGGGCTCACTTCGAAGGCCAAAATTTGAATTTGTGATTCCGATCGATGCATTCTGTGCCGACATGGGATAGAACACGTCTAATCCAGGCAATGACCACTTATTTTGAAGGGTTAGAACTTGCTTTGACCGCATTTAGGTGATATTTTTCTGGTGTTCCCTGAGAAGCTGTATTGTAAGCCCAACAAACGTTAGAAATGTTTAGGGACTTCCGGTGCAGGTCTGAGAGGAAAGGCTTGAAATCGCTAGAATTGTTTAGAAAAGCCACAAAAATTAGTAATTAGCAACTTTAAACCTGAATCAGGTTTCGTCCATGTCTTACTACCCCATGGAAGTGGTGAACCATGAAAGGCCCCCAAGGAATTCAAGAGAGTATTCGGCACCTGGTCGAAAAAGCTCTTTATATGGGACAGTTAACGCCTGATATTGAAAATGCGATTAATCATGAGTTAACCCGATTAGGTTACGTGTCCGATGTTGATTATGAAGCGTTGGAACTGTTGATGTCGGAGATGGATGAAGGACGTGTGCGGCTAGTTCCCAGTGTTTAATGGGTGATCGGGTGATCGAGATCCACTTGAAACGCTCCCGGGTGGGTTTCCCAAATGTCGCGCACGAACTGGTTCAAGCTACTTTGAGCCGTTCTGGTGGCCTCGGGGGATGCTTCTCCTGGAAAGGGCTGGGCCAGGAGTGTCACGACTTCTGAGTCTAGGGCGGGTCGAAACAGGCTGGCTGGCATTAAAAGATCTGAAGTTTGCCGCAGATCATAGAGGGTAACCAGGTCGAGAGAACCGTCTACCGGGGTCGGAGCCAGGGGATTTCCATCCAGAGTAGTAACCATCCAGAGCGGTCTGACCCAGAATGTTTGGCGTTCAGGAATCATCTGAATGACCTCTGCATAAAGACGGGTATGGGCAGATTCCAGGCAGACAACCTGATAGGTTTGGAGCGGGTCGTTACTCATAAGTCCAAAGGATATCCCTTTAGAATAGTGCCATAATATTAAGAAACCTGAAGCCCCGATAATCGCCACTTTGAGCTCTGGGCTTTGGATTGAGGGATAAGGAGGAAGATATCTCTGTGTCTGTGGAAACTCTGAGTAAGCCTTCAACTACGCGCAAACTGGCCCCCCGTTATCGTGTTTTGCTCCATAACGATGATTTCAACACGATGGAGTATGTGGTTCAGACTTTAATCCAGACTGTGCCAAGCCTGACTCAACCTCAAGCGGTTGACATTATGATGGAGGCTCATACCAATGGTCTGGCATTAGTCATTACCTGTGCTCAGGAGCATGCAGAATTTTACAGTGAAACCCTGAATCTTCATGGCCTGACCAGCACGATCGAGCCTGATGAGTAATGGCATTTCCCTTGCTATCCCGTAGCCCTGCACCGATTCGGATGCTTGCGTTTCTCCTGGTGCTGCTGGCTATCTGGTTGCCCGTGGCTGCCCCCATTTATCTACTCCTCAACCATGATCCAAATCTGGTCAGCATTCTGACGATGGTGCTGCTATATGGAGAATTCATCTGGTTGCTGCGGGTTTGGGGGCGCAGCCTGTATGGTCAACCTCGGATGCTGCAGACCTGTGGCCTGATCATCTCGCTCCAGAATGGCTTGGGAATGATGCAGGGGCTGGCGATCGGTCTCTTCAGTCTGTTTGGTCTCTTTATTCTGGAAGGTTGGTTGGGCTGGTTACGCTGGCAGATTGGGCCAGCACCAATTTCCATACTGGCCCTGGAGGGATTGGCTGTGGCCCTTGGCGTTGGCTTTGCGGAGGAATTATTCTTTCGAGGCTGGATTCTACAGGAATTAGAACGGGATTACAAACCTACTGTTGCTCTCTGGGTTAACGCCCTCTTCTTCGCGTTTTTGCATTTCATCAAACCCATTCCGGAAATTTTGCGAACCTGGCCTCAATTCGCCGGGTTATGCTTGCTGGGGCTGATCCTGGTCTGGGCCAAAAGACGCCGACACTGGGGACAATCCAACCAGCCAACAGGGGGCTGGTTGGGGTTGCCGATCGGGCTGCATGCCGGTTTGGTCTGGGGCTATTACCTAATTAATGTGGGCCAGTTGGCAACCTACTCCGGTCAGGTGCCGACTTGGGTTACTGGGGTAGACAATAATCCTCTGGCTGGTGTCATGGGATTGGTCTTCCTCGGGGGGATTGCCCTACTGGTGAGATCGGGGATTTAATTGGTTTGGGGAAGGGGTTGGAGGCGAGATTTCACATAGATGCCCCCAGCCACCATTAAGACAATGATCAGGGTGCCAATGCCCAGGGGATCGGGGAGCCAGAACACTGCTTCCAAGCGATTTTCCTGGCCTGGTTTCAAGGTCCAGATCAGTTGCGGGCCAGAGGAACGGCCGATCGGAGCCAGGGTCTGGGCTAAACTGCGAGCCCCCCAGGGGGTGTTCAGGCTAAAATCCAGTTTCAGGAGAGGTCGATCGCTATCCGTCAGGCTGTTGGTCGCGAGGGAGGCCAGGGGACGTAGATCGATGTCGTAGATCAGATGGTGGCGCTGCACCAGCAAAAAGTTGCTTTGGGCCAATTTGAGCTGGGCCTTCAGGGGCTCGGTGGTGGATAAATTGCTGGCAAGGAAATCATTGCGGATGGCGGTGTCCAGGAAGCGATTGAATTTTCGCTCCAAATCTGCGCCATTGAAGAAGGGGATGGTCAAAGTCAGGTCTCCATTCTGCTGGCGTCTGGTTATGCCCTGCAGTTGGCGGGCCTGTTGTTCCAGATTGCCCAGCCATTGCTGCACAGCCTTCTGGTTCAAGGTGGTCAGTTGTTCATCCAGGTGAACTTGTTGTACCAGTTCACCAGAAGTGGGGCTATGGAAGGTAATTCCGGTGTCGTAGCGAACGCAGCCAGAGAGACAGAGGAGGGCCAGCAGAATTACCCAGAGCAAACGGAGGCGCACGATCACCCGGAGAAAGATACGGCCCAGCTTTTCGGAAAGAGGGACCCGGTTGGGGAAATACCCATGCATCGGCTTCACTTCACTGCCTCGCCTGAAACATGCAGTTGATTTTATCCCAATTTGATTTGGGAGCGTGAGTGATGATCCTTTAACCAGGCCGATAACTGGGTGGTCCAGCGTCTGGGGAAAACAACTTCAGGTCATGGGCAATCATTTCTTGAATAATCTCTTCCAACGGTTTGTGGCTGGCCCAGCCTAGAATTGTTCGGATTTTGGAGCTGTCTCCACAGAGCGGAACTTTTTCTGCGGCCCGATAGAAACGAGGATCCACTTCTACATAGTGGTTGTAGTCCAGGCCCAGGCTCTTAAAAGCACAATCAACAAATTTGCGTACCGCATGGGTGACACCGGAGGCAATCACATAGTCATCCGGGGTGTGATGTTGGAGCATCAGCCACATGCCATGGACATAATCGGGGGCGTAGCCCCAGTCTCGCACAGCATCCAGATTTCCCAGGTAGAGTCGGTTCTCCAGCCCTAACTTGATTTTGGCAGCAGCGGCTGTGATTTTGCGCGTCACAAACTTAAAATCTCGCCTGGGAGATTCGTGATTGTAAAGAATGGCTGTACAGGCAAAAATTCCATATTGTTCCCGGTAATTGGCCACCAGATGGTAACTGGCCAGTTTGGAGACGCCATAGATGGAACGGGGGTTAAAGGGGGTCAGCTCATTTTGAGGGGTGACCGCAACCCGCCCAAACATTTCACTGGTTCCAGCAAAGCAGAAGCGGCAATTCGGCACGACCTCTTTGATGGAGGACAGTAAATAGTGGGTGCCATTAAAGTTGCTGGTCAGGATAGACGATTCATCATCGAAGTTGTAACTGACAAAGCTGGATGCAGCCAGATGATACAGTTCGTCCGGTTGCACCTCCTGAATAACTTTGTATAGGGATAAATGATTATCCAGGGATGCCACATGTAAATTGACCCGTTCCCGACAGCACTCTAAGTTGGATAGATTCTGGGATGGAGCCTCCAGGGACTGCCGTCTGACGATGCCATGGACTTCGTACCCTTTGCTCAAAAGTAATTCTGCTAAATAAGATCCATCCTGGCCTGAGATGCCGGTAATCAGAGCCTTTTTCATTTGCTTCCCCGAAATGGTCATTCAGAATCGCTGATCTCATCCCTCTGGATTGAGGGTGTCCCGATCGACGCTTCCCGCCCTAAAGCCGCCTGGTTTGCGAAGCCTGAGGTGGGGGTTTCCCCCTTATACCTTACCTGGCAGGGAATCGCTCTAGGATATCCTGCAAACCATTGATTTTGGTGGGGGTGATGCTTCACCCCCAGGGGGAAAATGGATGGGTTACGCCAGGAGAAACCGGCGACTCAGGTGACTGAACCCCCGATCGCGATCGACTGACGGATAAACGCAGTATCGGTATTCTCAGTCAGGGCGGTAGCAGGTGGCAATCCCAGGGCCTGCAGGTCCGCATTGACCATAATCTCTACCAATTGGGCAAAAGTGACAGACGGTTGCCATCCCAATTTCTGTCTGGCTTTGGTTGAATCACCCAGGAGTAACTCCACCTCGGCAGGCCGGAAGTAACGGGGATCGATCGCCACATACTGTTGCCAGTCGAGATTAACCAGGCCAAAGGCAACATCAAGAAACTCCCGAATGGAGTGGGTTTCACCGGTTGCGATGACGTAATCATCAGGCCCATCCTGTTGCAGCATCAGCCACATGGCCTGGACATAGTCCCTGGCATAGCCCCAGTCCCGCTTGGCGTCGAGGTTCCCCAAATACAGCTTGTCTTGCTGTCCCCCGACGATCTGGGCCAGGGCACGGGTAATCTTACGGGTGACAAAGGTTTCTCCCCGGCGAGGGCCTTCATGGTTAAACAAAATGCCATTGCAGGCAAACAAACCATAGGATTCCCGATAGTTGATGGTTTGCCAGTGGGCATAGACTTTGGCACAGGCATAGGGGCTGCGAGGATAGAAGGGCGTGGTTTCTGACTGAGGAATTGCCTGCACCAGACCAAACATTTCTGAAGAGCCAGCCTGATAAAATCGAACCTGTATACCTGTCCGATGGCTGTAATCTCGAATCGCTTCCAGGATGCGCAGGGTGCCCATGCCGACTGCATCGACGGTGTATTCAGGAGAATCAAAGCTGACCCGCACATGGGACTGAGCACCCAGATTGTAGATCTCTGTGGGTTGCACTGCTTCCAGAATGCGGCGAAGGGTGGTGCCGTCCGTCAGGTCGCCGTAGTGGAGAAATAACCGGGTATCAGAGCTGTGGGGATCCTGATAGACGTGATCGATACGATCGGTATTGAACGTCGAGGTGCGTCGAATCATGCCATGGACCTGATAC
The DNA here is from genome assembly GCF_001939115.1 of Leptolyngbya sp. 'hensonii'. Taxonomy (GTDB): domain Bacteria; phylum Cyanobacteriota; class Cyanobacteriia. Next base: position 39,609 of record NZ_MQTZ01000021.1, read on the forward strand.
CCTTTCGCCAGCAGGAGTTCTGCCAGGTAGGAACCGTCCTGCCCTGTAATGCCTGTGATCAGGGCTCTTTTCATGTCTGTCATAAAATCCAGAAAGGGGACAATTAAAAATTATTAAACTGGAATTGAAAAGGGGGTAAACCCTACGTTAGATGCCATGAAAATTGCATGAATTCTGTGATTCAAGTTGAAACCCTGGAACTGCTAGAGTGGCCCCGTCTGTGTCAGCACCTCTCTACTTTTGCCGCCACCAAGCTGGGGGCGATCGCGGCTCAACACCTGAAGCTGCCGGAAACTCAGGAGGAGAGCAGCATACTGCTGGCCCAGACTCAGGAGGTGTATCGGCTGGAAAGTCGCCTCTCGGCAGGGCTCAACTTTGATGGCATTACCGATATTGGAGCCGCTCTGGAACGGGCCGATCGGGGGGGGATTCTGGCTGGAACAGACCTGTTTGCTATTGCCACGACCCTGGCCGGGGCCAGAACTCTGCGCCGGATGATTGATGATCAGCCAGACCTGCCAGTGTTGACGGTGCTGGTGGCGGATCTGCGCACCTATCCTGAGCTGGAACAGGAGATTCATCGCTGTATTGACGAGCAGGGGCGGGTGATGGACCGGGCCAGTCCTAAGCTGGCGGGAATTCGAGAGCGGCAGGGACAATTTCGAGATCAGCTCCACCAGACCCTGCAACGCATTCTGCAGAGTAAGTCCAATGCGGTGCAGGAGCAGTTGATTACCCAGCGGGCCGATCGCTTCGTGATCCCGGTCAAGGCATCCCACAAGGATGCAATCCCCGGCATTGTCCACGACAGCTCCACCAGTGGCCTGACCCTCTATGTGGAACCCCAGTCCACCGTACCCCTGAACAATCAGCTCCGACAGTTAGCCCGTCAGGAGCAGGTGGAAGAGGAAGCGGTGCGGCAGGCGCTGACCGAGCAGGTGGCTGCGGTGCTCCCGGATCTGGAGCGGCTGCTGGCGATCGTGACCACCCTGGACTTGGCCACGGCCAGAGCCCGCTATGCCCTCTGGATGGAAGCGAATCCCCCCCGATTTATTGAATGGGGCGGATCCGATCCGATCGTCCTGCGGCAACTGCACCACCCCCTGCTGGTCTGGCAGCACCAGCATGAGCAGGGGCGTCCAGTGGTGCCGATCGACCTGGTGATTCGTCCCCAGATCCGGGTGGTGGCGATCACCGGCCCCAACACAGGGGGTAAAACTGTCACCCTGAAAACTCTGGGATTGGCTATGGTCATGGCCAGAGCAGGGCTGTTTGTGCCCGCTCGGGAGCCGGTGGAATTACCCTGGTTCAGCCAAGTGCTAGCTGATATTGGGGATGAACAATCGATCGAGCAGAATCTGTCCACCTTTTCCGGTCACATTCGGCGTATCAGCCGGATTCTGGCCGCGATGGACGATCGGAGTCTGGTCTTGCTGGATGAAGTAGGGGCTGGGACTGATCCCTCAGAGGGCAGTGCTTTGGCGATCGCCCTGTTGCAGGCTTTGGCAGAGCAGGCTCAACTGACTGTTGCGACTACCCACTTTGGGGAACTGAAAGCCCTGAAATATCAAGACGAGCGGTTTGAGAATGCCTCGGTGGAGTTTGATGATGTCACCCTGTCTCCTACCTACCGGCTCCTCTGGGGAATTCCGGGCCGGTCCAATGCCCTGACGATCGCCCGTCGTTTGGGGCTGTCGGGGGACATTGTGGCCCAGGCTGAGACGCTAGTGGGGGGAACTTCGGAAGACGTGAACCAGATGATTGCGGGTCTGGAAGCCCAGCGTCGATTGCAGGAAGCTAGGGCGGAAGAAGCCCGCCAGTTACTGCACCAGGCCGAGCGGCTTCATCAAGAAGTGGCGACTAAAGCAGCAGCCCTCAAGGAACGGGAGCGAACGCTGCAACTGGCTCAGGAAGAAGCCATGCGGCAGGCTCTGGCTCAGGCCAAAGGAGAAATTGCCCAGGTAATCCGACAACTCCAGCAAGGACCGGCGACAGCCCAGGATGCCCATCAGGCGACCGCTGCCCTGAACCAGATTGGGGAGCGTCATCTGCCATCTCGCCAGGTGAAGCCTCAACCCAAGTCGGGCTTTCAACCCCAGGTTGGCGATCGGGTGCGGATTCCCCGTCTGGGGCAAACGGCTGAGGTGATTGGGGGGCCAGGTGAGGACGGCGACCTGACCGTTCGATTTGGCCTGATGAAAATGACGATCGCTCTGGAAGATGTGGAGTCTCTGGATGGCCAGAAGCCCACCCCGATCGCCAAGCCCAAAGCGGCTTCACCCCCAGCCGAGCCAGTGACTGGGCTGGCCATCCGGACAGCCCAGAATACCTTTGACTTACGGGGCATGCGGGTCGCTGATGCCGAAATGATTCTGGATCAAGCGATCGCGGAAGCGAGAGGGCCAATCTGGGTGATTCATGGCCATGGAACGGGACGGCTACGTCAGGGCGTGCACACCTTTTTGCAACAGCATCCCCAGGTGAGTCGGTTTGAACCGGCTGAGTCGGTGGATGGGGGCACGGGTGTTACAGTTGTCTACCGCGATCTTTAACGATCGGCCAGACGAGTGTTAGAACTGTGGTCAGAAGAAGAAGTCAGGCGTCAGCCGTATAAGTCTGCCTCTTGGATTCTCTCTTCTGCCTCCTTACTGCTTAAGTGACCTGATGCCCCATTGATCACCCTTTGAACTATGGCTGAAGTCAGTTCCCATGATCTGAGAACCCTGAGTCTGGTCTTGCAGGAGCACCTGCAGTCGGTGCTGACCCACAGCGAGCCGATTCAAATTCAATGTGTTGTCCGCCAGGATATTCTCATGGTGCTGGGACAGCATTCCGCTGCTATGGTGCCTGATCCGCAACAAACCCTGCAGGTGCTGGAACATGAATTGCGATCGTTGCAACCGGTGTTCAATAACGGGTCGAGCCAGATGGTGCGCCTCTATCTGCGGGTGTTGGGGCAGCCGCAGCCCTACATGTTCCATGAATTTACGATCGAACCTCAGGCTGCGGTCCTCTCTGTTTCAGATCAGGAGATGAAGATCCTCACAGAGGATTTTCCCATTCCGGAAGAGAATGCTCTGGAGTCGCACCTAGAGCCTCTGATCGGGATTTCCCCTGAGACTGAGTCCCCTGGGGATGAAGCAGGAGCCCTGACTTACCCCCTGGAAGACCCATTGCACCTGGCTGAGCCAGTCCTGGCTCAGCCGATGGTACAGCCTGATCTCCCCCCCCGAAGGCGATCGCCTCTGTGGCTAATTGCTGGTGGCGGGCTGGGGATCATGGGCCTGCTAGGGGGGATGTATATGCTCACCCGGCCCTGTGTGATTGGGACTTGCGAGGCCATTCAAACGGCCCAGACCCTGAATCAAGAGGCGGCCCAGCAGGTCCAGCAGGCCAGATCCGAGCAGGATGTGATCCAGGCGCGTAAAAAGCTGGAAGTGGCCCTGGAAAATTTGGCGGCGATTCCGTCCTGGTCCAATCAACGATCCAACGCCCAGGCGCTCTCCCAGACCTATCAAGCAGAAGTAGAAGTACTCGATCGGGTGATCGCAGCCCAAAAACAGGCGATGACGGCGGCTCAAAAGAGTGCCAATCCTCCCCATCCCCTACAGGACTGGTTGGAGATTGAGGGCCTCTGGAAGGCGGCGATCGCCGAGTTGGTTCAGGTGCCTAAAGAGCATCCGGCTTATGCTCTGGCCCAACGCAAACAGGTGGAGTACAGCGCTAATCTGGCTGTGGTCCAGAAACGGATTCAGGCAGAGCGCCAGTCCCAGGAGAATCTGAAGCAGGGTAGGGCGACTGCTCGGGTGGCGGAAACGCTTCAGGGGATTGCTCAAAACCTGGAGAGCTGGCGACAAGTCCAGTCCACCTGGCAGATTGCTGTGGCGTCTTTGCAGAAGATTCCCCAGGGAACGGCGGCTTACTCGGAAGCCCAAGCTTTTTTGAAGGACTACCAGGCACAGTTGCTGAAGGCACGCAATCATGCGACCAGTGAACAACTGGCGGAGAAGGCTTATAAGCAAGCGGTAAAACTGGCTGGGGATGCGAAGAGCTTTGAACAGAAAGGTCAGTGGTCCCTGGCTGTTGCCTCCTGGCGAGAGGCGGTGAACCAGACTCAGCAAGTGCCAGCAGATACTTTCTATGCGAATGAGGCCCAGCCTTTAACCCAGCAATATACGGAGTCACTCACCGCAGCCGAGGAAAATCTGAGGCAGGTAGCCCTGATTCAGAAAACCAGAGTAGACCTGAGCCGCACCTGTTCCGGCCCGATTCAGATCTGTGACTACACGGTGACAGCCAATTTGATTAAGGTCAAACTCACAGTTGCCTACATGCGAGCCCTCATGCGGACTGGGATCACGGCCCAAAGCAAGGGGGATGTCAATGCCCAAATCCGGGTTAATGAGCATTTGCAAACCCTGCAGGCTGCTCTGGAGGCAATTAGTGAGAATTCTGGCATTCCGATCGAAATTTACTCCGCCAATGATTCTTTGATGGGGCGGTACATCCCATAGAGGGGCAACACATTTTGCTCTATCTCGTCTAAAAGTCCTTATGCTGGTGGATACATCTATATCGTGCCGCTATGGGTCAGCGCCTTTTTGCCCGTTTCTCTCCCTCATTCTGGGGGTTTTCCCCGATAAAAATAGTTCTCTCCCTCTGCTGTAGTCTGCTGCTGCTGGGAACCCTACCTGGGCTGGCCCTGGCTGACGAGTCTAAGTCAGCTACGTTGATTCAACCCTATCTGGATCGGGTGATTCAGCAGGTGACAGAGTTTAAGCTGAAGAATGGGCTGAAGTTTATTGTTCTGGAGCGGCATCAGGCTCCGGTGGTTTCCTTCCTCACCTATGCTGATGTGGGGGGCGTGGATGAACCGATGGGCAAAACTGGCATGGCACACTTCCTGGAGCATCTGGCTTTTAAAGGGACAACCCGCATTGGCACTGAGAATTATCGGGCTGAAAAACCCCTGTTAGATCAGCTCGATCGCTTGTCAGAGAAGATTCAGGCTGCGATCCAAACGGGAAAACAGGCTGAGGTTAAAACCTTAGAAGCGGAGTTTGAGCAGGTGAAGGCCAGGGCGGCCAAATATGTCAAACAGAATCAGCTCGGCCAAATTGTGGAGCAGTCGGGTGGGGTCGGTCTCAATGCCAACACATCGACCGATGCTACCCGTTACTTCTATAGTTTTCCTTCGAATAAGCTGGAACTCTGGATGTCTCTGGAATCAGAACGTTTCCTGGAGCCGGTGTTTCGGGAGTTTTATGAAGAAAAAGAGGTGATTCTGGAGGAGCGACGGCTGCGGGTTGAGAACTCTCCCGTGGGTCAACTGGCAGAGGCGATGCTGGATCAAGCGTTTCAGACCCATCCTTACCGTCGTCCGGTGATTGGGTACGAGCAGGACATTCGAAACCTGACCCGCAAGGACGTGCAGCAGTTTTTCAACCAGTACTATGTTCCTGCAAATCTGACGATCGCCATTGTGGGAGACGTCAATCCTGCTGAGGTGCAGCGGCTAGCTCAGATCTACTTTGGGCGGTATAAGGCTGGCACGAAACCTCCGATCGTCCAGACGATCGAGCCGCTCCAGACCTCAAGCCGGGAAGTTAGCTTAAAATTACCGTCCCAACCAGTCTATATGGAGGGGTACCACCGACCTGCTTTTAACCATCCCGATGATGTGATCTACAGCATGATGGGGTCTATCTTGAGCGATGGGCGCACCTCGCGCCTCTATCAATCCCTGGTGGAACGGCAACAACTGGCTTTGGTAGCGGATGGGTCGAATGGGTTTCCGGGAGATAAATTTCCGACCCTGATCCTGTTTTACGCTGAGCCAGCACCGGGACATACCCTGGAACAATTGGCCCAGGCCTTAGCTGTGGAAATTGACCGACTGAAAACGGAGCCAGTTACAGACCAGGAGTTGAGTCGGGTCAAGACCCAGGCCCGGGCCGGATTGCTGCGGGCCTTGCGCTCTAATTCGGGTATGGCGAGTCTGTTGCTGGAGTATGAGGTTAAGACGGGAGACTGGCGCAACCTGTTCAAGGAACTGGATGCGATTGCAGCCGTCACCCCTGACGACATCCAGCGGGTGGCCCGTGCGACCTTCCGCCCTGAAAATCGCATCGTTGCTCGCCTGCTCTCCGCTGAAAGGAAAGGATCATGAGAAAACGTCCGTTGGTATTGTTGCTGATCACTGCTCTGATCCCAATCCTGTTGCTGTTCTCCGCCAGCGCAACGGCTCAGGCGGCCCGACACTACGATGAGCTGACCTTTCCACCCCTGCCAGAAGTACAGATTCCGGCCTACAGCCGATTTGTGCTGGAGAACGGGATGGTGGTGTACCTGATGGAGAACCATGAGTTGCCCCTGGTGGGAGGGGTGGCAGTGGTGCGGACGGGCGATCGGCTTGAACCAGCAGATAAAGTCGGCCTGGGGTCGATCACCGGCGATGTATTGCGGGATGGGGGAACCCTGAAGCACCCGCCTGATCGGTTGAATGCGTTGCTCGAGCAACGGGCCGCTTCTGTGGAAAGTGGAATTGACTTGTCCAGCGGGTCAGTCAGTTTTTCAGCCCTGACCGAGAACCTCCCAGAGGTCTTCGACCTGTTTGCAGAGGTGATCCGGGAGCCCGCTTTTCCTCAGGAAAAGCTGGATCTGGCCAAGGTGCAGTGGCGGGGTAGTATTGCCCGGCGCAATGATGAACCGGGGGATATCGCCGATCGGGAATTTTCCAAGTTAATTTATGGCGCATCCAGTCCCTATGCCCGCACAGTGGAGTACGCCACCCTGGACAAGATTACCCGTGAGGATCTGGTTCAGTTTTATCAGCAGGATTTTCATCCCAACCGAATGATTGTCGGGATTGTGGGGGATTTTGACAGTCAGGCGATGCGATCGCAGATCCAGCAAAAATTTGGAGACTGGAAACCCCAGATTCAGAGGCAACAGCCTCCTTTACCGGGGGTGACTCAGGCAACCCTGAAAGGGATCTTTCTGGTGGATCAACCCCAGTTGACCCAGAGCTACATCCAGATGGGGCACCTGGGTGGGCTGCTCAATCATCCCGACTATGCGGCCCTGACAGTGATGGAGGGGGTGCTGAGTGGGTTTGGGGGCCGGTTATTTAACCAGGTGCGATCGCGCCAGGGACTGGCCTATTCGGTCTATGCCTCCTGGGGGGCAGGCTTTGACTATCCGGGTGTGTTCGTTGCGGGAGGAGAAACCCGATCGGAAGCCACGGTGCCGTTTATTCAGTCGGTGGTGAAGGAAATCGATCGCATCCGTCAGACGCCAATTACACCCCAGGAACTGGCCTATGCCAAGGATTCAGTCTTGAACTCTTTTGTGTTCAATTTTCAGCAACCGGGTCAGACCCTCTCCCGGTTGATCCAATATGAGTACTTTGGCTATCCTCAGGATTTTTTGTTCCAGTATCAGCGGGGGGTGGCTGCAACAACGATCGCCGATGTGCAGCGGGTCGCCCGCACCTACCTGCAACCGGAGAAACTCGTCACCCTGGTTGTCGGTAACAATGCCGCTATCAAGCCATCCCTCACCAGCCTGAAACCCTCAACGCCAGTGGTTCCGATCGACATCACGATTCCAGTTTCCAAATCCCGTTGAGGCCTGTCGGGTTAGTCAATCCTGCTTGAAATCGGACTCGTCATCAGCCAGATACAATCCTGACTGCTTCAGCAAGCTATCAACGAAGCACAACCACTGCTTGTGCTTAACGAACTCCAGTCAGAGCAGCCAGGTCATACTCATCATCCATGCGGGTGCGAATGAAGAACATACAGCCCTGACTGGTGGCGGGACCATGGATGGAACCCTTTTCGGAGCGAATATAGTCCCCTGGACCATAAACCTGTCCCTCAATGGTCAGATCGCCTTCCAGCATGTAGATTTCTTCCACCCCGGCATGGCGATGCAGGGGATAGGTCACTCCCGGTTCAGCCTTGAGGACCGCCACCACTTCCCGCCGGGCCGGGTTGACATGGAGTTGGGCAACGGTAACTCCCGGAATCCGATAAGGCTCCCAGTTCAGTTCACTGGCCCGCACCACCAGATCTGGCATATCAATTCTGGGCCTAGGCCTGGAGGCAAGCGGTGGGGGTAATTCAACCCCAATTCGATCGAACAACCGCTGTTTCAGGTCAGGGGCAGGGACGATCGGCGGCGTACTGTAGGCCAGGGCAGCAACAGCGGTCTGGAAATCTGCCAGTTCTGCCTCCAGATCGGAGCAGTCGGCTATCGACTGTTCCACCAATAGCCGTTCCTGTTCGTCCAGGATATCCAGGGCGTACAGGGCCACCAGGTCACAAAAACACAATTCTTCAGCCGCCATTTTGATTCATTTCACTGTTCGAGACTATATCTAGCGTTCCCTATTTCCAGCCACTGAGTGCCCCCTTGAGCTTACCCAGTCCTAAGCGAATGCGAGTTTTGACAGTACCCAAAGACATGCCAGTTTGCTGGGCAATCTCTGAATGGCTCAGGCCCCCATAGTAAGCCAGCTCAATCACCTGGCGTTGTTCGGCTGGTAACTGTTTGAGTGCGGTTATAACCTGAGCCCGTCGCTCCAGGTTCAGGGCGTCCTCAACTGGATCTACGCAGGGGGCTGCCGTTTGGATCTGTTCAGCATCCACGGAAATGGTTAACTTTGTCCCCAGGCGCTTCATGACGCGCAGACGATCGAGAATCCGGCTACGGGTGATCATAAACAACCAGGTATCCACCCGGCTGCGTTCCGGATCATAACGGGCAGCAGTGCGCCAAACCTGGGAAAACACATCCAGCACTGCCTCTTCGGCTTCTTCCACGGAACCCAGGCTCTTAAAAGCCACCCCGTAGAGAATGCGGGAGTAGCGATCGTACAGATCGGATAAGGCAGCCTGATCCTGCTGGGCAATGCGAGCCAGCAGGATCGTGTCTTGCGGGAGGGACGGAGCCGTCATGGACGTTAGGGGGTCAGATATTGCTGGACACCCAGAACCAGGTTGTCCGTCCAGTAAGTGGCCAGGTCTGCCTGTTCTGCTTCCACCATCACCCGAATCACCGGCTCAGTGCCTGATGCCCGGACCAGCACCCTGCCCTGTGCTCCCATAGCGGATTCTGCCTGGGCAATCAGGTTCTGGAGGGGTTCGCATTGTTGCCAGTTGAGGCGACGATCGCGGTCCTCGACACGAACATTTTTCAGCAATTGGGGATAGGGGTGAAAGCTTTGATCCATCAGTTCAGTCAGAGATTTGCCTGTGCCCTGGGCTAGGCTGGCTAAATGCAGGGCTGTCAACAGTCCATCCCCACTAACACTGTAATGGCGACAAAGAATATGGCCGGATTGTTCCCCACCCAGCATCGAGCCTGTCCGAATCATTTCGGCATGGACATATTGATCGCCAACGGCAGTTCGAATCAATTGACCACCAAATTTTTCCCAGGCCCGCTCAAAGCCCAGGTTGGCCATCACGGTCGAGATGATTGTATGGTTGGGCAATTGCTTGGTCTGACTCAGGGTACAGCCCCAGAAGTAAAGAATATAGTCTCCATCTACAACGCGCCCTTGCCGATCGACGGCCAGGACCCGATCGGCGTCGCCGTCAAAGGCAAATCCCAGGTCCGCATCGTGCTCCTGCACGGCAGCTTTCAGAGGGCCGAGGTGGGTGGAACCACAGTTGACATTGATGCGATCACCATCGGGCCGATTGTGTAGACAAATGACCTCTGCCCCCAGGGACTCGAAAACCTGGGGAGCCAAATGAACGGCTGCACCCCAGGCCAGATCAAGTACGACTCTTAGGCCTGCCAGACTGACACCAGGAATCAGAGGCTGTTGTAAGGAGGCCCGATAGGATTCCAGGAGTTCGGGGCGGTGATAATGGCGGCCCCAGGGTACCTTGTCTGAAGGGGAAGCAGCACCAGCCAGGTTGCTCCTGAGAACAGCCTCGATTTGCGCCTGTAGAGATGTGGGCAGTTTGGTTCCATCTGAACCAAAGAATTTGATGCCGTTGTCTTCCGGTGGGTTGTGGCTGGCAGAAATCATGACCCCACCCAGGCTATCACTGGTGCTGGCCAGGTAAGCGACTGCAGGAGTGGGGCACAGGCCCAAATTCCAGACTTCCAGTCCTGCGGTGGTTAAGCCCGCAGCAAGAGCCATAGCCAGCATGTCACTGGAATTCCGAGAGTCTTGTCCCAGAAGGATAGGTCTGGTGGTCATTGCCTGTTGCCGGAGGATATGCCCTGCTGCCAACCCCACCTGTAGAGCCAGTGAGGCTGTTAGAAGGTCCCCGGCCCGCCCCCGAATGCCATCTGTTCCAAATAGGGAGGATTTCGGTAAAGTCATACAACTAGAAGCCATGGATCGATCGCTCCGCACACAATAATCTTTCAGGAGGATATCACCTTTATAGAATGGCGTCAGTTGATTACCGGTATACGAAGTTGATGATGATGATGTTTGTTATGGGTCATGGTTACTCCGTCAATCCCATAACCAATATTAGGTGACCCATGCCAGTCACATCCAATGACAGGTGAAAAATTGCTAAACCCCTGATACCGCTAACAATTTCTGGATTGCTTCCAGATTTAATCCCTGTTCCAGATAGTGGGGATTTTCCGGATTATAGGGACTCCGAACCCGATCGATTTTGATGATTCTGGAATTCTCGGAGAGCACGGGCACATCTGGATCAAAGGCCGTGGGTCGCATGAGAGAGCTGGAATAGCCTCGAAAAATTGCCACCTGATCCAATTCTCCGTCAATTTCAGCGGTGACCAGCAGAACTTCCTGTGGGTGCTTGATGGTATAGCGTTCCAGGCGATGCCCGATCGTGTAATCCATGGTTGAATCCTGTTAGGACGAAACAGTAGTTCTAAAAACAGTGGTTCTAAAAACAACCGCTCGAATAACTTTTGCTGTTGACTTCACTCGCCATTTTCGGCAATAACCTTCCTATTTGGGTCAGGAATTCAAAACTTCCTGCAGGATCCAATACCCATGAAAAAGGGGCACGCTATCCGGTGCCCCTTTGCATCAATTAATCACGCTGCCTTACTCGGCTGTGGCTAATTCCGTGCTGCCCCGAGCCCGACGGCGGGTCAGAGAGTTGAATAGCATCTGACCAATGGCTTTGATCAGATTTCCTTCCAGCTCCATAAACATCTTCATGTTCATCCCGAAAGCTGCGTTCGCTTCATCGACCACCCGATCGGCCGTGGCATCATCAACGGGCAGTTCGTTCATGGCCTCACGGTATTTGTTTTTGAAGGCCTTCTCATCTGGGATGTCAGCAAACTCATAGAAGGCCGTTCCCTGACCATCAGCCAAATTCATAGCCCGCTGAGCGATCCCTTTGAGAATCTGTCCTCCAGATAGGTCACCCAGGTAGCGGGTGTAGGAATGGGCTGCCAGCAGAACAGGGTCGGTGGCAGAAACTTCTCGAATGCGATTGATGTAGGCCTCTGCTGCAGGTGAAGGAGCAACCTGCTCCCGCCAGTTGGCCCCATAGTAATAGAAGAGATCTGATTCCAGGCTGGCCTTGCGGTTTAACTCGGGAAAGTAAAACTTCGAGACGATCGGATGTTGCCGATGACGTTCCATCTCTTCTTCCATTGCGGAATAGACGAAGTAGAGATTGCCGACTAGCTTGCGATAAGAGGTTTTTTCAACAACGCCCTTTAAAAAACACTTGACGAAACCGACATTTTCAGCCATTGTGTGGGACTTTTTCGTTCCCTCACGGAGTTTGGTTGCTAAATTAGTGCTCATTCTATAATTTCCCGACACTCAATCCACTGTTGAAGCCTTGTTTGTGAGGGGTGAAAACCACCTAGCTTTTCAGCGTAAACTGATTTGATGAGAGATTTTGTTAATAATTTTTACGAGTTTTTACGGATACTCGCGCCATCCTGGGCCTCCTGGAAGGCTGAACTATACTATGGATTGAGCCTTGTTTAGCCAGAATTATTCTGATTAGTTCCCTGCACCATCCATGGAGGGTAATGAGCAATCGACCTCACCTGACTTCAGAGTCAACCCTGGGAGATTTGCCTCTGCTTGATTTTCAAGTTCATCCCGCAACCCTGGGCCAGGTGATTGCCCAGCGGTTCAAGCAGCGGTCTGACCTGCCAGGCGTGATTGTAGCTGATGGTGCACAACTGGTGGGTGTGATCTCGCGACGGCGATTTCTGGAGTATGTCGGGGAACAACATCGACGGGAAAGTATTCTCCGAAAACCGATTCAGGCTCTTTGTGAGGAGGTCGGGGCTCTGGTCAAACCTCTGCAACTGCTGGCAACTGAAAAGGTGAATGTGGCGGTTCGTCTGGGCTTGGGGCGGGCTCCAGAAAATGCCTACGAGCCGATCGTGGTTCTGCTGCAGGATGAGAGCTTTCCGGAGTCCCAGACTTATTTGTTGCTGGATTTCCTTACCCTCCTCCTGGCTCAATCCCAAATAATGGCGGTTTCTAGTTATGAAATAGAACAAAGCCGCCAGCAGTTAGCAGAAGAACGGCAAAGGGTTAAGGATTATAGTCAGCTACTGGAACGACAAAAAGTTCTGATTCAGGAGCGCAACAGGTTGCTAGAACGGCAACAGGTGGAGCTGATCCAGCAAGCCCAGCGAGCGGATCAACTGAAGCAACGATTTACTCAAATCGCCCAGATCCTTTCTCTAGAGGGGAAAACGGTATTTCAGGAAATTGTCATGGGGGTGAATGTCAGTTCCCGAAGCACGAATCAGATTGTGGATATCAGTCAGTTGCTGACAACTGAACTGGAGCCCATTCATGGAACCTCCAAATTGGTGGAGAGACTGGGCCAACAGTTACGACAACTGGCGGTGCAGGTGACGATCGTGGCTAATCAGGCTGGTTCTGAGTTGCTTGGGTTCAGTCATATCACCAATGAGATTAATAAACTGGTGGCTCAGACGGAGGAAATTGGGCGTCAGATCGATCGGATGGTTGCTCGGTTTCAGTTGCGGGTTCAGGAATTGACAGAATCGGCTTTAACAGGCATGACGGTTATCCGTTCCCTGTCCGACCAGATTCAGCAAGCTGAGGTGACCTTCACCGATCTGGACACGATCGTGCACCAACAGGCTGCCTCGTCGGGTGGCCCACCTGCTGCCCCACCTGATACAGTCAATGAGTTGCTGAGCCTGTCAGCAGAGCAACTGAATGCCCTCCCTGAAGGCACAAGAGCTTTAGTGCAGAAAATTTCCCTGGCAGAGGCAACTCTGACTGAGCTGAAAGCACTCCTGCGGCAGGAAGAATACGGTCCACTAATCCAAAAAATTAGGCGAGCAATGGCCGCGAACCCCCGATTAGGGCCTCGCTAAACGAGCTCTCCTCCCTCAAGAGAACCTTCTTTTCTCCGGAAGTATGATCCCGATTCACCCAATCGGGTGAACTTGTTTCTTTGCCTGCCTTTTGGCTGTGGAAAGGCAAATTTCTGTGCTGTATCTAAAACCATAGACCCCCTACCATCCAACGCTGCAGCGAATGGGAGGTGTGTCACCCCAAATTTACTGGTATTAGAACGAGCACAGGAGGGACATCCATGCAGAAGGGATTGTCTACATTGATTTGTGTGACTTGCTTGAGTGGTGTGGCCGTCGTGGGAATGATGGGCGAAGCGAAGGCTGTGGAAATGGTTGCGAAGATTTCTGAGCGACAACTCTATGTCTATAGCGATAGTGGCCAGTTGATCCGCAAGTTTGATATTGCGGTGGCTCGGCCTGGAAAAGTGACGCCCCTGGGGAATTTTCGGGTGCAGGATAAGGCAGTCTGGCCCGCCTGGTATCCTCCCAGTGGCGGTGGGGTGGTTCCCGGTGGACCCGGTAATCCTCTGGGGGAACGCTGGATTGGCTTCAATGGGGAATATGGCATCCACGGCACGAATAATCAGGCTTCCGTTGGTAAAGCTGCTTCATCAGGTTGTTTTCGCATGCGATCAAAGGACATTATTGCCCTCTATGATCTGGTGAAGGTTGGCGATCGGATTACGGTCGTTCGTTAAATTCTGGGCTATCGTCGGCGAAATTTGCCTTTGCATGAAGAATTTCCTGCGGTTCCATCCCTCCCCGCTCAGAGCTGTATCAAGCTCTACTAAACTGCTCTAAGGGATCGGCTATCTTGAGGGCTTGTGTAACTCAGGCTACAGGATCGATGCGCTTAGAACAGTTGCAAGCCTTTCTGGCGGTTGCAGAGACTGGGAGCTTTCAGCAGGCGGCTCGCAAGTGTGGGGTCACCCAGTCCACAGTCAGCCGTCAGATCCAGAGCCTGGAGGGAGATCTGGGTCTGCCTCTGTTACATCGTGCAGCTAAGGCACGGTTAACCCTGGGAGGAGAACGATTACTTCCCCATGTGCGTAAGATTTGCCAGGAATGGCAGGTCGCAACAGAAGAACTCAACGATCTAATCGGGGGGAAGCAGCCAGAACTCTGCATTGCCGCGATTCAATCTGTCTGTGCCCATTATCTGCCACCCATTTTGCAGAAATTCTGTAGCGACTTCCCGGGCATGCAGTTACGGGTGACTTCCCTAGGCAGCGATCGGGCGCTGAAAGTGCTGAAAGATGGCCTGGTAGATGTGGCGATCGTCATGCAAAATCGGTTTTTGACCGCCAGCCAGGAAATGATCGTGGATACGTTATACGAGGAGCCGATCGAAATACTCATGGCGGCTCATCATCCTCTGACCCAATATGAAATTGTGCCCTGGGCTGCCCTGGTTCAGTATCCTCAGGTCGTTTTTAAGGATGGCTATGGAATGCAGCGACTGGTGCAGGAGCAATTTACTCGTCAGGGTGCTACCCTAAATGCAGTTCTGGAACTCAATACGTTGGATGCCTTTCGGGGAGTGGTGCGCCAGGGGGAGCTCATCGCCCTGTTGCCTAGATCGGCCATTCTGGATGTCCATCTGGATGCGACCTTGGCTACGCGCTCCACTGAGGATCCGGTGATCAATCGGCAAGTGGTCCTGGTGACAACCCGCGATCGGGTGCTGATTCCACCCATTCAACATTTTTGTGATTTGGTGCGCCACCATATCTACCCGCAAAGAGACATGCCTGTTACAGCCAGGGAGGTCCCAATCCCGTTACAACACGTTGTATGATGCTGGTTCAATTCTGGGGTTGAGATATGAGCAATGCATTCAGAGAGCTATTGCGTAAAGTGGGGAGCGGTGTCCATACCCATAAAGATTTGACCCGGGCGGAAGCGGAAGCGGCGACTCGAATGATGCTCCTACAAGAGGCAACACCGGCTCAAATTGGGGCTTTTATGATTGCCCATCGCATTAAGCGTCCGACGGGGGAAGAACTGGCGGGGATGCTGGATGCCTATGACCAGTTAGGCCCAAAATTGCAACCCATCTCCAGCGATCGTCCAACCTTGATTTTGGGTTCTCCTTATGACGGACGAGATCGGACAGCTCCGATCAGCCCCATCACGGCCCTGATCCTGGCCGCAGCCGGATGTCCGGTGCTGCTCCATGGGGGGGATCGGATGCCCACCAAGGCGGGGGTGCCCCTGGTAGAACTGTGGGAGGGGCTGGGGCTTAACTGGCGTCTGCGATCGCTGGAGGAGATCCAGCGTTTGTTTCAGAGGACTTTGCTGGGGTTTGTCTATTTACCGCTACATTTTCCCCTGGCTCAAGGTCTGGTGTCCTATCGGGATCAGATTGGCAAACGCCCCCCCTTTGCGACCATTGAGTTGCTCTGGGCTCCTTATGCGGGTGCGTCCCATGTTGTGTCTGGATTTGTTCATCCTCCGACTGAGGCAACGCTGCAGGAATCCTTTCGTTTCAGAGGAACGCCAGCTCAGTTCACAACGGTCAAGGGCCTGGAAGGAAGCTGTGATCTGCCCCGCGATCGCACGTCGATTATTGGTTTAGGACAGTTGAGTGATCCCGAACAACCACTGCTGGATCGATTGCTCCTCCATCCTCGGGATTATGATCTGGCAGGTGTGGATGTTGCCTTCACCTCAACAGCCCAATGGGTGATGGATGTGCAATCACTGCTCCAGGGAAGGCCCTCGGAACTGCAGCGATCGGTCCTCTGGAATGGTGGGTTTTACCTCTGGCGGGCAGGTGTTTGCGAGGATATGGCCGCAGGATTGCATCGCGCTGAAACCATGCTGGCAACGGGAGAAGTTGCTCAGAAACTGGAGGAGATTAGGGCAGCGGTTACTCCTCAGACAGAAGCCCTACTTAAAAATTGAAGAGGCTAGTTGATTTTCATCATAGTCAGGCCATGCCTTGACCCTATCCAATTTCAGGAATATTCTACTGTTTCTGAAGCTTTACAGGGAATTCTGCAAAAATAGTATGTGGTCAATCACCAGTTCGAATGTCTGCGTTTGAGAGTCCATGCCTGAGCATTGCAGTGGCACCACTGCTGGCCGCAGGCCCGAATAACTATGCCATCTGGGTTTTGAAGGCCCCGTCGCCGGGGGGCTTCGTTCACCATGACTGCGTCTGGCCTGAGCCCTTAACCCAGACCTGGCATGCATGGCAGGAGATGTTTTCCCTCCGAGGGTTGCCTAATGTGCCACGTGTTTCCTCGGTAAGCGTCTCTCCCCTGGTGGAACTCCCTTCTCTGGATGCGAATCCGGCTGCTTTTCCGCCTCAGCAAATTGGATTGACCGGTCGCCTGATGCAACACTTGGGAACCAGTCTGTGGCAATGGTTGTTGGGTGGGCCAATTCAGAGTAGCTTCGACCAGAGCCAGGGCATTGCGATCGGGCAGAATAAGCCGCTACGCCTGCGCCTGGAAATTCGCGATCCAGATCTGGTGGCCCTGCCTTGGGAAATCATGCAGCCCCAGTCCGGTAAACAGGCGATTTCTCTCAGTCAACAACTGCTCTTCAGCCGCACCACCACGGCGGTGGATCCGCTGCAACCCCTGCGAATTGAGCAGTCCCTCAAAATCCTGCTGGTGTTGGGACAGGATGTGGATACCCTGACCGGAAACTCGGGGCCCCTGCGGGCCAGTGGCGCTGTTTTGCAATTGGAACAGGAAGCCAGCACCTTGGCCCAAGTCCTGGAGAATTGCTGCCATCCGGAATCCATGACCAGTCGATCGGTGATCCCTGTTCCCTGTCGGGTTGATACCCTGGTGCAACCGACGCCAGCCGAACTCACCCAACACCTGGAGACGGGGCAATACAATATCCTGTTCTATGCTGGTCATGGGACGCCAGCCCCCGATGGTGGGTTGCTCCTGTTGCGCTCCGATACGAAAATGAGTGGAACGGAACTGGCCCAGGTTCTGACCCGTTGTCGAGTTACCCTGGCAGTATTCAATGCCTGCTGGGGAGCCCAACCCGACCATGATGGGGAAAAGGCCATTCCTCGAAGTAGTTTGGCGGAGGTCTTGGTTCACCATGGGGTGCCAGCGGTGTTAGCAATGCGGGACTCGATCGCTGACCAGGAAGCCCTCAGCTTTATCCAGGCGTTTGCCCAGGCCCTGGCGGAGCGGGTGCCGATCGATCAGGCTGTAGCCGTAGCCCGACAACATCTGCTCACCCTCTACAAATTTAACCAGCCTGCCTGGTCTTTGCCGGTGCTGTATATGCATCCGGAATTTAATGGAGAACTGGTCAGGCCCGTGGAGGAGGGGATGACGGAACTCCCCACCAACCCCAGCTATGGTTGGCAGCATCCAGTAGCAGCCCTGAGGCTGCTGGGGTCTACCACCAGAGTCTGGCCGATTCAGGGCGGTTTGATTCGGGTGGGTCGTAAGGGTGAGAATGATCTGGTGATTCAGGAACAGTGGGTCTCTCAGAAGCATGCGGAGATTTTCTGCCGGGATGTTTTTGCTGAAGGGGCAGTGGTCCCCACCTATTTCCTGCGAGATTTTTCCCGCTATGGCACGCTGGTATTAGGACCTGGTGGCTGGCAGAAAGTGCATCACCAGGAAGTTCCCCTCCAGTCGGGGACGCAATTAAAGTTTGGCAGTTCCCAGGGGCAGGCCCTGGAGTTTCTGATCGAAACGCCCCTGATCCCTGATGATGTCTAGAGTTGCTGAGACAACAGTTTCTGGCATTCCCGGGCGATCGCCCAGTCTTCCTGAGTATGGATGACCAAAATCCGAATCGAGGAGTTTGGGGTGGCCAGATCCTGATCGATCAGGCGCTGCTCATTTTTCTCGGAATCCAGTTTCCAGCCCAGAAAGCCAAAGGCTTCACAGGCGGCAGCTCTGACTAGGCTGCTATTCTCCCCTACCCCGGCAGTAAAAATCATAGCATCCAGGCCCCCTAAACTAGCGAGCATCGCGCCGATCGAGGACCGTAGTCGATGGATATACAGATCTAAAGCCAGCTGGGCTCGCGCATCACCGGCGGCGATCGCCGTTTGAATTTGGCGCAGATCGCCCGATTGACCCGAGATGCCCAGCAGACCAGAGCCTTTGTTGAGGGTCTGGTCCAGACGATCGACCGTATAGCCTTCTTGCCGGAGTAGATGAATCAACAGACCGGGATCAATCGATCCGGAACGAGTTCCCATCATCAGCCCCTCTAGAGGCGTGAAACCCATGGTCGTATCAATGCTGTGGCCCTCTCGAATGGCGGCCAGGGAACATCCATTACCCAGATGGCAATTGATCAAACGCAGGGTTCGTAGATCTCTCCCCAGAATCTGGGCGGCTCGTTCGGCACAATATTGGTGGCTGATGCCATGGAAGCCATAGCGACGCATGCCCTGCTCAAACCATTCATAAGGGCCAGGATAGAGCGCAGCAGCCAGAGGAAGTTGACTGTGAAAAGCCGTATCAAACACCGCCACTTGGGGGATCTGAGGACCCAGGATGTGCTCGATCGCCTCAATGCCTTCCAGGTTGGCAGGATTGTGGGCCGGAGCCAGGGTGGCCAACCGGGCGATCGCTGCCTTGACTGCTGGTGTGACGATCGTGCTGTGCTGATATTCCTGCCCCCCATGCACCACCCGATGACCGACGACATCAAGGGCAGCCGGTTCTGGGATGACCTGGGTATCTCCCGCCCAGAGGGTTTTTAACAGGGTCATGGTCATCTCCTTGCGGGAGGTTGTGGCTATTTCCTGGTTCAGGGTTGCTCCCTGTCGTGTTTTAACGTGCAAGGCGGCAATTCCCTGTTGACGGGTCCAGTCAATCTGAGCTTCCCAGAGGGGATGGGGTGGTCGATCGGGCAATTTGGAATTGAACTCATAAAGACAGCTTTTCTGACTGCTGGACCCCGCATTCAAGATCAATATTTTCATCGAGCCATCCTTTCTCCTTTCTCTTTTCAAGTTTGCAGAAATTCCTTCAGATAGGGTTAAGGAATCAGCACTTAAGGGTCTGGAATTCTCTACGGTTGCTGGAATTTTAAATTTTGAACTTTGAACGCTTCTGACATCCCCTGTAGGACAATCAAAACAGTTACTGGATACCCTCTCCCCGGTAGGTCACAGGCACATATGTCACGAAAAAGAATTTCTCAGGTTCCATCCGCGTTGCTGGCTGCTCTGGGCGCAATTTTGCTTGCCTCTCTCTCTGAGATGGGCGGTCAGCAGAGATGGGCTGACGCTCATCCTGAACCGGTGGTGAATACAATGCTGTTGGCGGATGCAAACAATACTGCTGGAACGACTCCCACCGCACCTGCGGGCAGTATTCCCTGGCCTGTCTGGCTGGGGTCGTTGCCGATCGCGGGAGGGTTTTTCTGGTGGCTGTTGAAAACACAGAGAACGGCTGCTCCAACCTCGAAGCGTCCATCCGATCTGCCAACCGGGAACAAGGCTCCGTTGCCTGGGGCAGGGGCAACTCCCGCGGCTCCCCCAGAATTGCTCCAGGTCTCTCCGCCTCCATCTGTTGTCGTAGAAAGGGTCCCTGCTCCGGAGAGCATCCCCCCAAGCCCAGTCGTGGATGTTGTGCAGACCTCACTAGGGGACTCCCCTGCTGATACTGTTCCTGCTCCTGCGCTCACATCCTCCCCTGAGGTGATGGAGCCAGAACCATCGCTTCCAAATGGCATTCTGGAGAGTCCAACTCTTCCGGCCTCTACTCCTGCTGCTGTTCCAGTGACCAGCTTTGTCACCGCAACCTCTCTGGAACTGGCTCAATCTGGTGTGGAGGCGACCAAGTTTGATGTGGGTCAGACGGACCTGGCTAGTGAAAGTCTGGCCTCTGTGGATGAGGGATTGCCTGAACTGCCGGATGGGTATGGGGTGAGTCGGATTGTACTGATGCCCCGTGATCCTCAGTGGGCCTATGCCTATTGGGATGTCTCGAATGAGCATAAACAAGCTCTGCGACAACAGGGCGGCTTCCGGTTGGCGCTGCGCTTCTACGATGTCACGGATGTTGATATTACGCTCCAGAACCCCCATAGCCTGCAGCAATATGACTGTGATGAGATGGCACGAGATTGGTATTTGCCTGTACCAGTCAGCGATCGTGACTATATTGTGGAAATTGGGTATCTGGCTGGGGATGGGCGCTGGCTCCTGCTGGCTCGATCGGGATCAGTTCGGATCCCGCCTGTCTATCCTTCAGATTGGTTCCATGATCAGTTTCTCACCCTGGACTGGAACGAAGATTTGCGGGGTAGAAACTTCTTTGACCTGGGTCTCCAGAGCACCTGGTCTTCCACAACAGGTCCCATTTATGATCAGATTTTTGATCTGGCTCAATCGACAGAGGCCCAGCGGGTAGCAGGGTCTCTCTATGGTTCCATGCAGCATGTGGCTGGTTCCATGCAGCAAATTCCGCTGGAATCTCTCAGTTCCTACATTTTTCCTTCTGGTATCGGATCCTGGGCCTTGCCGACAGTTTCTGGTCTCACCCTTTCTGGTGTCGGGTTTTCAGCTTCTGCGGCTCCGATCCGCCCCCGTCAGTTCTGGCTCGTGGCGGATGCTGAATTAATTGTGTATGGGGCTACGGAACCGGATGCCACAGTGACGATCGCGGGTCGCCCCATCCAGTTGAGCCCCGATGGGACATTCCGCTTCCAGATGGCCTTCCCAGATGGGCTAATTGACTATCCGATTCTAGCGGTTGCCATTGATGGTGAGCAAACGCGATCCATTCACATGCGCTTTACCCGCGAAACGCCCCACCGCCATACTAATGCTAAGGATGAAGCGACGGACGAGTGGCTGATTTGAACAAATCCGTTCCTTACAAGAGCAGGGGCGAGGTTCCTCGCCCCTGCCTCTCCTGAGTTTCTAACTTCTCAACCGGATTAAATTCATGTTCCTCAGGCTGGGCCTTACCGGAAATTACCGGGGTTCAACCGGGGACTGTTCCGCCGCATGGTGTTGCTACCTTGTAACATCGCGCCGGTGCCCCCATCCGCCGGGTCCAGGAAGGGCCGTAAGTTGATATTGCTGGAGCGGTTGCCGGTGTTAGCCCCCCCTAAAACGGTGTTGCCAATCTTGACAATGTCATTCAGAAGGGGATCTTTAGTGTTAATGCCAGTGCCTGGAATTCCCCGACCATTGCCCGTATAGGTGTTAACACCCTGGGTTTGTTGACCACTATCCGCGATCGTCAAATTCTGGAAGACCCGATCCCGGGTTGCGATCGGATCTTGACCAGGAGGAACCGTAAACACGATCCGGCAGGAGGGTACCCGTTCTGTCGTCACACAAACGGTGTTGTACCCATTCTCCATGGCTGTTTGCATTTCCAGCAATCCATCGGGTCGGTAGGATTCCAGCCTGCGGCTGATTTCACTACAACGCCGTTCCGGTGTCCAGCCCCCACCTAAACCTGTGGGGGTGGCCCAGGGATAGTACTGATTGGGTTGACTTTCGGGATGGTACATGACCACGTACTGCCCATTGCTGTTCTGGCAGGTAAACCGAGGTTGGCTAGTGGTTGTGGTCTCGCCAGAACCAGGAGCTGGTGTGGAGGTGGGTGGGGGAGTTTGCTGGGCATTGATCGGACTACCTATTAAAAGAGATAGGGTCACGATCGAAAGACCAAGACTCTTCGAGGTAAAACTGAACATGGAACCGGACACCTGTTCTGAGGACTGTCGTGGCATGGTTACCATCTCCCAATATTTTTCATCAATAGGGTTGGAGCGTCCACGCAGGGCGTGGGAGTGAATTTCATTTAGGATAGCTGTAGCATTGAAACTGCAGATGGCAAGCTTTAGGACTCGAACATCTTCGATCAGATCATTGCAATAGTTTCAGATCAGATCGACATCCTATACCAGAGAAAAGTTCCCTGAAGTTATAAACTTTAAGATCACGGTCAAGATCATATCCGCTGTCGTTTGTTGTCTCCTTCACCCGACTTGCCCCAATGCCTGAAGCTCAAACCTCTCATCAACTGACCCATTCCATCTCGGCAGCGGAGCCTACTCCCACGCAACCTGTGAAAAAGGTTGGGGGTGTTCAAGGAGGATTCTTTTTTTACAAAATCCTGACTTTTTATTCTAAATATCGCTTACTAACTGCGTTTAGTCTTGTTTTGATTGGCATTATCTCGCTGGATATTCTCTTCCATGATTATGTCTTTCAAAATCTGATTAGAAATCTCCAAACTCTGCTTCAGGGGCCATTAATTCTGCCGGATCAGATGGATTTGAGTTTTGCACCTGAGGTTTGGTTGTCAGTGGTTGGGATTTCTCTAGGGACTCTAATTATTGTTATTTCAATTGCTGCTCAAAGCATTCCAAAAATTGTAGATGTATACATGCAGGATTGGATTAGCCTGTTTTACATCTGGTTTCTAGTGCTGGCAGGAATCCATGCTGTTTTTATTAAACTCTACAATGAGATAATTTTTCTCCGTCCTGCCAGTGTGATTCTGAATATTTATATCTTCTTGCCCATCGCGATTGTTCTGACATTGCCTTATATCTTTTATATTTTGCAATGTACCCAGCCCAAAAATGTCATTAGAAGGATATTCCGGAATCATTTAAATCAGATTCATGATTTGACCCATCGTCGGATTTATAGGTTGCTCAATATTGATGTTTTTATCGAAGAAACTCAGGATAATCTTTTTCAATCTTTCAACCAATTGGATAATTTGCTGGAATATGTGCCGTTGAAGGAGGCGAAAGCTCAAATTATCCAGGATATGAGCTCTTTGGTTCAGGAATATATCACCCTTAAAACCTCAATTAACCCAAACTTCTTTAAGGTTAGTACGAGAGTTCGAGCTGATATTTCCTTCAAAACTATGATTGGTCAATTCAAGGAAATGGAACATACTCGGACCTTTTATGAACAGAAATGTTTTCGGGTTTTGGGAAATACATATGTTCAATTTTTAGAGCAAAATGAATTCGATCTGGCCTCACTCTGTGGTTCGGAAATGGATCGGGTGGGGCAGATGGCTCTCAAGATGGGAGATGATCGACTGCTCGATGTGATCATCATGCGTTTCAATACGATGATGCGATTTGCCTTGAAGCATGGGGTGAAAAATAATGAAGCACGGAATCTATACAATGCTGCATTTCACTACCGCAACTTCATTGAAAATCTGGTCAGATATAAGAAAGTGGAACATTCAAAGCGCAGCTTTGCCTACTTAAGACTGTATGGTACAGAGATATTTAAGTATGGCCGCACAAGCCCATCCATGTACTTCATTGTGGATGTTTTTGCTGCGGAAATGAAGCGAATTCTTATTCTTGTATATCAGGAAAATTGGTCGCTAGAAATTCAAAGCGAAATGCTAAATGAAATGCTTCAGATCGATAGCTATCCGGATTTCAAGGAAATTGATTCCGATCGGGAACAACTAGTTAATACGGGGGTCAGGGTTCTCCAAATAGGCTTGGGACTGTTCTATCTGCGGCACAATAATATTGATTTTGTTGAACGAATTATCCAGGATATTCTGGCTGATTTAGATTTCTTGGGGGAGGTAACCTTCCGGCGAGGGGTGGAGTTGACCTGTAATCGATTGCGACTCTCTAACCCAAATTTTTGGGAAGATACCGATCGGGGAAGCCTGAATCTGTACTACACCCCTGATCAAGACCAGATCGATCGGTTCTTAGAACTGTTTCATGAGCAAATGAAGCGCCATCTCTCCCATTAGCAGGGGATTGCTCATCTTCCTGTCGCTAGAGGTGTGGATCTGAGGAGTTGCTTCAGGGCTTATCCTGTCAGTAAAAATACTGATCAGATAGATAGGAATATTGCCCTGCTTTCCTGCCTCTGGAACAGAGGCAGGAAGGAATTCATCTGCTGAAAAGCGCTGCAGCCAACTGGAACTTTAACCTGTTCAATTTTCTTAATCAAGAATTTTGCGGATGGACGCTGTGTTTGCCCGTAACTCTGTATAGAGGTGCACAAGTGTCAGGGTTGAAGCTGTCTCTGTAGGAGAGGGTGGTCTGGCCATCCTCATCATCTTTGAGCTTGGGATAGGGGCAAGTAACCTTTGTTCCGATTCTCTCTCATACCAGTTTGGCTGGCCCTATAGCGGGTTTTGTGAAAGTGGATACCAAAGAACTCTTAACTCGATATGCTGCGGGAGAGCGAAACTTTCGAGGCGTGGCCTTGATGCAGGTTGATCTGACTGGGGCAGACCTGCAGGGGATTGATTTGAGCGAAGCCCAACTTTGTTTTGCAGTTCTGAGTCATGCCAATTTGACAGGAGCCAATCTCACGGCTGCAAACCTGAATGGTACAGAGGTCGTTCGAGCCAACTTGCACAAGGCAAAGTTGGCCAGAGCCCAAATGATTGGCGCTAATTTCAGCATGGCAATCCTGACTCAGGCTGATTTGACTGGAGCCATTCTTAGCTGGGTGAACTTTACGAAGGCCAACTTGGGTCATGCCAATCTGACTCAAGCCAGTTTGGATTGGGTGGTGATGCTGGGGACGCAACTCCATGGCAGTAAATTGACCCAGGCCCGTCTATCTGGAGCTAATTTGGCCAAAGCGAATTTAAACGGTGCGGATATCAGTGACATTGAGCTGACTGAGGATCCTCGATTACCGATCATTCTCCCCGACGGTAACCGCTATGTCCCTAGAACAGGCACTGCCTTGTTGCTCGAGTTGGAGCGATTTATCGGTGATCTGGGAGAAGCAAAGGCCCGCCAGATGCGATCGCAGGCCCAGGAAACTCAGTTGATTAAGGACTTCATGAAAGGGCAATTTGAGTTACTGGCCAACTATAAGCTACAGACCAAGGCCACCTTTGATGCCATTCAGTTGTGGACAAACCGGGGTGAGTTGATTGCAAGTTTAAAGCTGGCTAACCAGATTCGGCAGGCCCTGGTTAAACACACCTCAGAATATTGGGGCATGATTGATGAGATTTTACGGAGAAAATGTTTTGTTCCCACAGGGGTATCCAAGTACGAAGGCTACCTGGAGTATGAGTACCAGTCTGTTCCAGAAGGGTATCAGATTAATTTCACGGAAGCCCGATTTCTCTGGCGGGCCTGGCGGCGGCAGCAAAACAAGAGCAAGCAACATCAGATTGAATTTTTGATTTTGCATGACAGGGCCTGGCAAGTCGTGCGGGATGTCATTACTGCTGAGGGATCCCTCTTCATTACTACAGCCACGGATGAAGTGACGTTGTACTCGACAGATGGTGCGGTCTGGTTAAGTCCTACGTCAGATCTGATGCATCAGGAATGGGTTGCTATGGGTGAATCTGGCTCAGAATTACCCGCAAGCGATCGTAATCGTCCTTCAGTAGCACGCTGATGGTGCGCCCTGCCTGGACCAGCCAGGCCCGATCGAACTGCCGCAATTGATAAACTTCCCGCACCGTTGCGGCCACCAGAGCATCGACAGGAGTTCCTGCCGTTTCCAAGATTGTCCGCAGAAAATCGAGCTGTTCCGTGAATGCGATAATTTCTGCCGGTTCACAGCGATAAACAGCCTGGTGAATCTGGGGTGGCCGAGGGGGGAGGTGTTGATAGAAAAGATCAGCCTGCCGCCCAGACCCATCCGTTTTAAAGCCCACGATCGCCGCTCGAAACTCGGTCTTGAGCATGGCAAAAATCTGGGGTTGCTGCTCGCGCAAATCCTGTAAAGAGAGACCGAGCGCCCTGGCCCGATGGACGGAATCGATCGGACTAGTCGTGGCATAACAAACCACTGCATAAACCTGATTGCCAGATGCTTCGTCAACGGCCTTGACCCAACTTCCAAAGGAAGGCATTGCTGGAAAATCCAGAGATTCTGGATCCAGACATTGGGCCAGGAATTCTGTGGTGGCCGTCTCAATTACTTCCGCAAAGTGATTGGGATGGCGGTTTTCAGTCGAAAACTGAGGGAGAGGAAGACGCATAGTCCTGATCCTGAATTGGGATTTGAAGATCTCTATTCACCAGAGATCTGCTAACCGGTGGCCTATTTCCCTTTTTTCCGTCCTGCGGTGGCATCCACGAGTTCCAGTTCACCCAGCCTGAAGGTTACCAGTTTGTCCCAATTTCCCCCTTCAAACAAAACAGCAGCTTTGCCGTCTGTTACGCGCTGAACTAATCCCTGGAAGCCAAAGTAAGTATCGTTGGAGTTAATCACCTTGACGGCTGAACCTGGCAGAATCATTGTTGCTTGCTCGATAAATTGGTATGGAATAGGACGATTATCCCCGATCTGATGGGAATACGGATGCTTCCCTTGCATCCTTAGCATCAAATTTTTCCATTATGCCTGCTCAGAGGCTTCAATGGCTGCAGCATGCTGGCGATACCAGTCGATCGTATTCTTCAACCCTTGTTTGAAGTCTACCCGAGCCACGAAGTTAAACTCCTCGCGGGCCCGTTGAGTATCCAGACAGCGTCGGGGCTGACCATTGGGCTGATGGGTTTCCCAGACGATTTCACCTGCAAACCCCATGAGTTCACAGATGAGCTGGATCAGATCACGGATGGAAATTTCGTAGCCTGTCCCCAGATTCACGGGATCGGGCTTAGCATAGTGCTGAGTAGCCATGACAATCCCCAATGCGGCGTCCTCCGAGTAGAGAAACTCACGGGTTGGACTCCCATCTCCCCAAACGGGCAGGGTCTGATCCCCCCGTTCCTGAGCTTCATGCACCTTCCGGATCAGGGCAGGGATGACGTGGGAACTGCGGGGATTAAAGTTATCTTCGGGACCATACAGGTTGACGGGGAGCACATAGATGCCATCGAAGCCGTACTGCTGGCGATAGGACTGTAACTGGACGAGCAGGGCTTTCTTGGCAATGCCGTAAGGTGCATTGGTCTCTTCGGGATACCCATTCCAGAGGTCGTCTTCTTTGAAGGGGACTGGGGTGAACTTGGGGTAGGCGCAAATGGTGCCAACACAGACAAATTTTTGTACACCCGCTTCGTAGGCCGCGTGAATCAGTTGGGTGCCCATCATCAGGTTGTCGTAGAAAAGCTCAGCGGGCTTTTCTCGATTCAAACCAATCCCCCCGACGTGGGCAGCCAGGTGAATGATGATGTCTTGATGGGCAACTGCCTGACGACAGCTTTCCATCAGGCGGAGATCGCAGGTGCTCGATCGAGGGACTGTGATCTTATCAGCATCGGCTCCAGCTTCCAGCAGTTGCCGAATCACCTGTTTGCCCAGAAACCCAGCCCCACCTGTGACCAGAATTCTTTTGCCTGAAAAATCTAGTTCTGCCATAGTTGTTGCCGTTCTGCCTCAGTTTCTTAGAAGTTGATAGCGACCTATTAGGAGCATCTGCATGGGTTCATGCTTGTGGTAAAGGCTTTTTCCCTCAATCGAAGAGTTATGCCAATCAAGGGGTGGAACCAGTTGCTCCCTGCCGAATAGTGGCCATATCCTGAGTCACATGGTCTGCGTTTCGATTGGGTGAAGTCAGGCCGATCGCCTGCAAATCAGCATCCACCATTAATTCAACCAGTTCTTCAAAAGTAACAGAAGGGGTCCAATTCAGTATTTTGGCAGCCTTCGTGGGGTCGCCAATCAGCAGATCCACTTCTGCAGGGCGGAGATATCGTTCATCAAACTCAATATATTTTTGCCAATCCAGATTGACATGGCCAAAAGCCAGATCCAGAAATTCCCGCACAGAGTGAGTTTCACCAGTGGCGACAACGTAGTCATCGGGTTCATTCTGTTGCAGCATCAGCCACATGGCCTGCACATAGTCCTTGGCATAGCCCCAATCTCGCTTTGAATCCAGGTTGCCCATATACAGCTTGTCCTGCTGCCCGGCAACGATGCGCGCTACGGCTCGTGTAATTTTCCGGGTGACAAAGGTTTCTCCACGGCGAGGAGATTCATGATTGAAGAGAATACCGTTACAAGCAAACAGGTTATAAGATTCACGGTAATTCACGGTTTGCCAGTGAGCGTAAACTTTGGCACAAGCATAGGGGCTGCGAGGATAAAAGGGAGTCGTTTCTTTCTGAGGAATATCCTGTACCCGGCCAAACATTTCTGAAGACCCGGCCTGGTAAAACCGCACTTCAATGCCGGTACGGTGTTGATAGTCCCGAATTGCCTCTAGTAAGCGGAGCGTACCCATGCCAACAGCATCGACCGTGTACTCGGGTGAGTCAAAACTGACACGCACATGGGACTGAGCACCCAAATTATAAATTTCTACGGGTTGAACTTCCTCCAGAATCCGACGCAGGGTTGTACCATCTGTCAGATCACCATAGTGTAGAAAAAGCTGTACATTTGCCTGGTGCGGATCCTCATAGATATGGTCAATGCGATCCGTGTTGAAAGTTGAAGTACGGCGAATAATTCCGTGGACTTCATACCCTTTTTCTAATAACAGTTCACTTAGGTAGGAGCCATCCTGTCCCGTAATTCCTGTAATCAGTGCCCGCTTTCGTTGTGTCATCCCTGAATTCCCTCTAGAGCCGCGTGAACAAGTAAAACGCTGTTGTTGCAAGTGTTTGTTCAGTATGCACCATTGTTCTTTGGAAAAAGAACCACTCTGATTGTTTTAAGAATAATCCAGAGATCCATCCAAAAGTTCCAGCAGTTGACGTAGTAGAGATCAATCTGAACTCGGCGGTGGTAAGGGATATCGTTGCGTCCAGACACTTGCCACAATCCTGTAATGCCCGGTCGAATTGTCAAGATTTTATCAATGTACTTGCCGTATTTGGGTAGCTCCTGTTCTACTAAGGGCCGTGGACCAACGACACTCATATCTCCTTTCAAGACATTCCAAAACTGAGGAAATTCGTCCAGGCTTGTCACCCTCAGAAATTGACCGATCCAGGTCACTCTGGGGTCGTGTTTGAGTTTAAAGCTATCTTCGAACTCTTGTCTGAGATGGGGTGAAGTTTCCATCATCTCAGATAGAATTTCATCGGCATTGGCAACCATCGTCCGGAATTTAATGCAATCGAATGGCTTGTGATTCCTACCAATGCGCTCCTGCACATAGAAGATGGACCCCCTAGAGGTGAGGGCTATGAGAAGAACCAGAAGCAGGTAAACTGGAGAAAATAGAACCAGAACGGCTGAAGAAAATACAATATCGAACAAGCGTTTATAGAAATCAGCGTCCAGATTTGCAAGTGGCAGGGGCTGAAAATGACGCTTTACAACAGCCCTAATTTTCTTGCCCGAAATGAATTGGCTTTCGGCAGTCATTGTACTCCTTCACTTCACACCACACACAGTCCTGATCATAAAGCCAGAAACACTCCGTAGGATGAATTTAATTTGAATTCGGGTGGGAGTGTATATTTTCAGTTTGAGGTCCTAGACCAAAACTCTTCACAACAGTGCTCTAAAAAAGCCAGATATTTTTCTTTGAAAACTTCTCGATCAAAAGAATTCGCATGGATTCTGATTTGATCAGGATGAAAGGCAGAATGATTGGCTTCAAAGTGCTCTACTGCCTCTATCAAGGAAACTTTTGATTGAACCGGAAATAGAACTCCAGTACTAAAATCGGGATGACGATTAAAGTCCCGAACGGTTTCCAAGGTTCCACCAGCTCCCAAGGCTATGACAGGCGTGCCACAGGCCTGGGCTTCAACGGGGGCAATCCCGAAGTCTTCGTAAGCTGCGTATACAAAAGCTTTGGCATTAGCCATATAGTCCTCTACAGCAGAGTTGGGTTGCCAACCTAAGATCTGAACGTTGTCGTTGGCCAACTGACGCAATCGGGGCAATTCAGGGCCATTGCCAATCACAATTAAAGGACGCTTCAGGTCGTTAAATGCTTCCACGATCAGATCAACTTTTTTGTAGCTGACTAATCGTGAGACTGTGAGATAGAAGTCTTGCTTCTCTGGCTGTAATGGAAATCGAGCAGTGTCAACTGGGGGGTAAATGACTACGGCCTCTCGTCGATAACATCTCCAAATCCGCTTTGCGACTATTTTTGATATGGCAATAAAGTAATCAACACGATTGGCGCTGATTGTATCCCACTGCCTTAAAGGATGCATTAAGTAGCGAGTGAGGATTCCTGGCAGACCCTGACCAGCCCGACTATTGTTCAAATAGTCAAAGGTCAGATCCCATGCGTAGCGCATAGGGGTATAGCAGTAGCAGATATGCAGTTGATCAGGGCCGGTCAAAACTCCTTTAGCAACAGCATGGGACGAGGAAAGGATAACATCATATCCTCGTAAATCTAACTGCTCGATCGCTATAGGCAAGAGGGGTAAATACTTTTGTACCCCTTTGCGAGCTAGGGGGAAATGCTGCAAAAACGTAGTGCCGATGTGGCGTTTGAACAAGTAACTTTCAGGATTGGTGGATTCAAAGTCAATCAGAGCATATAGATCTGCATCAACATACTTCAGAATTTCCTGCACGACCAATTCTGAACCACCAGTTGCTTCAGGGGTTAGCCATTCATGAACAAGGGCATAGTTGAGTTTCACAAAAGATTTGGGGCGTTTTTAGAAATTTTCAGAAGAATTAATTTTGACTGGGCTTCCCCTGCCTCGGTTAGCCTTACCTCCCTAGCCGTGTGGATGCAGTGGGCCAGAAAAAGCAAACGATTCAGAGTTTAACTGGTGAACTGCTTCAGAGACAAGTCTGTCATCGGTACCTCACTAAAGAAAGGCTCCCGCCTTTAGCAGGAGCCTCTTAAAAATTTGCTCTTGAGAGCATAAGAACTAGAGTCAGGAACCTAGTCTAGATTAGGCATGGACAGCACGGGTTCAGTCTCACGATCGATACCCTTTTCAAATCCAGCAGCCGCAGCCCGAGCACGACCAGAGTGCCACAGGTGACCTACCAGGAAGAAAAAGCCCAGCACAAAGTGAGAGGTGGATAACCAGGCGCGAGGAGAAACGTAGTTAACAGAGTTAATCTCTGTGGCCACCCCTCCAACGGAGTTCAGAGAACCCAGCGGCGCATGGGTCATGTATTCAGCAGCACGGCGAGCCTGCCAGGGTTGGATGTCGTTCTTGATCTTGTTCAGGTCAAGACCATTGGGACCCCGCAGAGGCTCCAGCCAGGGGCCACGGAAATCCCAGAAGCGCATGGTTTCACCACCGAAGATGATTTCACCAGTGGGGGAGCGCATCAGGTATTTACCCAGACCAGTTGGACCCTGAGCAGAACCTACGTTCGCACCCAGGCGCTGGTCCCGAATCAAGAAGGTCAGCGCCTGAGCTTGAGAAGCTTCTGCACCAGTCGGCCCATAGAACTCACTAGGGTAAGCCGTATTGTTGAACCAAACGAAGCAGGATGCAACAAAGCCCATGATTGACAGAGCACCCAGACTGTAGGACAGGTAAGCTTCACCAGACCAGATAAAGGCCCGACGAGCCCAGCCAAAGGGCTTGGTCAAGATATGCCAGATACCACCAGCGATACAAATCAAGCCAATCCAGATGTGGCCACCCACAATGTCTTCCAGGTTGTCAACGCTGACGATCCAGCCTTCACCACCAAAAGGAGACTTGAGCAGATACCCGAAAATGACTGCTGGGTTTAGGGTTGGATTGTTGATGACGCGAACATCTCCACCCCCGGGAGCCCAGGTGTCATACAGACCACCAAAGAACATGGCCTTCAGGACCAGCAGGAAAGCACCACAGCCCAGCATAATCAGATGAAAACCGATGATGTTGGTCATCTTGTTCTTGTCTTTCCAGTCGTAGCCAAAGAAGGAAGAGTACTCTTCCAACACTTCTGGACCCCGAACAGCGTGGTAAATTCCACCCAGTCCAAGAACAGCAGATGAGATCAGGTGCAGGACACCTACAACGAAGTAAGGGAAGGTATCAATGACCTCACCACCGCTACCAACACCCCAACCCAGGCTGGCCAGGTGAGGCAGCAGGATACAACCCTGCTCATACATAGGCTTCTCGGGCACAAAGTGAGCGACCTCGAACAGGGTCATAGCTCCGGCCCAGAAAACGATCAGACCAGCGTGGGCGACGTGAGCACCCAACAATTTACCAGACAGGTTAATCAGACGGGCATTACCGGCCCACCAGGCGAAACCGGATGATTCCTGGTCTCGTCCGGCACCCATTGCCGTTGCGTTAGAGAGCATTACCACGGGGCAGAACCTCCTCAGGGAAGACAAATTTTTCATGGGGCTGGTCTTGAGGGGCCATCCAGGCGCGAATGCCCTCATTGAGCAGAATGTTCTTGGTGTAGAACGTCTCAAACTCAGGGTCTTCCGCCGCCCGAATCTCCTGAGACACAAAGTCATAGGCCCGCAGGTTGAGCGCAATCCCTACGATACCAATACTGGCCATCCACAGTCCCGTTACCGGTACAAACAGCATGAAGA
>NZ_MQTZ01000022.1 GCF_001939115.1 Leptolyngbya sp. 'hensonii'
CGCTATCCGACTAATCCCTCGTAAACTGGTGCCCTCACTGTGAGCTTGCAGGACTTGTTGAATTTGCTCTGGACTGACGTGACGGTAGTAGTAGAGGGTGTCAAAACTCTCTGAGAAGGTTTGTTGGCACCCCAGGCAAAAGTAGCGTTGATGCCCATTCGGCATCTTGCCATGCTTGTGAGTCTTAGAATGACCGCAGAGCTTACATTCCATAGCTTGAGTAGGTGAATCGTTGATTCCTTACTCTACCAGACCCACATCAGTTTGACGCACTACCGTTTATTTCAACCACATGTGCGTCCCATTGTGCGAGGCAAAGCGGGAACACCGGTTGAGTTTGGTGCTAAAATCTCTCTCAGTTGTGTGGATGGAATTGTCTTTCTGGACCATCTCAGTTGGAATAACTTTAACGAGTCTGTCGACTTACCGCAACAGATTGAGCAGTTTAAGCAGCGCTTTGGGCATTATCCTGCTGCTGTGGTGGCAGACCAGATTTACCGAACTCGTGCCAATCGGCAGTACTGTCAACAACGGGGGATTCGTCTGAGTGGTAAACCGCTGGGTAGACCTGTGGTAGCGGAGCAAGCTACTGTTCGCCAACAAGCTCAAGCAGATGCCAGAATTCGCAATCAGATTGAAGGCAAGTTTGGGCAGTCCAAACGCCGCTTTACATTGGCACGGGTGATGGCAAAATTAGCATCCACTGCGGAAACGACGATCGCCATCACCTGTCTAGTGATGAATCTGGAGCGGCTGCTCCAAGCCCTTCTTTTTGTCCTTTTTCCGCTGTTGCTCAGTCTGTATCAGTTCTTCACTGAAGGTAGACATAGACAATCCAACCAGGTGAGCAGAGTTTGGAAGCCTGCGTGATGTCGGCGACCAAGGAGGGTGCCCTACTACCCATGGAGGTCTCAAACTTTTTCAGCAAGCCCTAAATATCTTGCTGGCTTCAGCCGTCGGAATACCCAGTCTTGCAAGGATTTTGAGGATGCAACTTTCTTCTTCTCGAGATAGTGCGATCGCCCTCCGTCGTTTCTCTGTCCAGGAGTATCACCAGATGGCGGCCTTTGGAATTTTGCGACCGGATGAACGGGTGGAGTTACTGGACGGACAAATTATTAAAATGGCAGCGAAGGGCACAGCGCATCGAGCGGCAATTAGCCGAATTGACTACTTGATCAGGGAGCGACTGGGCGATCGGGTCCTGGTCTGTCTTCAGGACCCAGTCAGGCTTGACGACTATTCTGAACCTGAACCCGATGTTGCCCTTTTACACCCTAACCCAACCTATTACGAAGATCACCATCCCAGCCCCTCAGAAGTTTTTCTCATCATTGAGGTGTCAGACACCACCTTAAAGTTTGATTGCGAGACCAAAGCCCTTGCCTATGCCCGCTCTGGCATTGTTGAGTATTGGGTGTTGGATGTGAATGGGCGGGAACTGCATCTATATCGGCAACCCAGTGCGGCGGGCTATCAGAGCCACACAATTCTGGCAGAAACGTTGACGGTTGCGCCTCTGGCGTTTCCCGATTGTGTGATGGCAGTTCAGGAGCTGTTGCGATCGCGCCCCAATCCTTGAGCGGCGGCGCGATCGCCCAACTCCATTAAGCCGTTTGAGGGGTGTTGTCAGGCAGATCTTCAGCCCCTGCTTTCAGGCGACTGGTGGTACTGCGGCGAATCCGCTCACTTTTGCGGACTCCTCCGGCCATTTGGTACTCCCGACTGTCGTTGCCGTATCTGAAAGCCACCCCGATCAACATTTGGTCAGACAGGTCACCCAGGCTTTTCTCCAGGGTTTGGATTTCCGTTTTAGAGGAGTCGAGAATCGAGAGGGCGGTGTTATAAGCCTCGATCCGGCTCCGAAGCTGCCCAATCTGTTGGGTCATATTATCGATATTGCGAATATCGCCAAAGTCCATCTTGGCATCAATGGCTTTCAATCCGGCGGCGCGAAGTTCAGCTTTTTCGAGAATCCGGGAAGTACGTTTCTTACGAGTCATAGGGATAAACCTGAGACTAAAGTGGTTGGAATTAGCATCACTGATCGAGAGAGCCATTCGGTTCAGCCAACCTGCGTAAGAATCTACGCCCGATCGGAAAGCTTTTTACCGTCAGCCAGATTCATGATGATCGCAGGTCGGCACAAGCTGAGGTGACGATCGGTTTTGCGATTTCAGCAAAACTGAAGTGGAGGTCACGACAACTGAAGTGGAGGTCACGACAACTGAAGTGGAGGTCACGACAACTTGTCCATTCTTAACGACAGCTTGAGTGGGAGTCAGGACCGCTTGTCCATTTCTGATGACAGCTTGAGCTGAGTCATACCTGTTGGTGCGATCGAGTCCCCATGAGTTTGAATACACTGAGATTATTGAAGGGGAAGGGTAATCAGGAAACCGAGGGAGTCGAGGTGAACAGGAGGACAGAAGATGGTTAACATCTCACCGATGCCGCTCAATTTAGTCACGGATACCTGGGTGAAAGCCAGTTGGGAGGAGTTTTTAGCGCTGGGTGAGAGTCCAGATCTAGAAAAAGCCCGGTTTTACTATGACAATGACTTGATGAGGATTGAGACGATGCCGATCGGATCAGGGCACAGTCAAGATAATACAATCCTTTCTCAAACGGTCAGTCTCTATGGCACCGTCAAAAATATCCGACTCAAAGGTTTTACCAATGGCAGTTTTCGTAAGCCGGGGGTGCGAGAATGCCAACCCGATCTGGCTTATTACATTGGAGCCGCGTTTCGCATTCCACCCAAAACCTCAAAACCGATTGATGTGGATGAGTTTGGTGCGCCTGATCTGGTGATTGAAATTGCGTCTACCACCCTGAGTGATGATATTGGCCGGAAACGGCTACTCTACGAACGTCTGGGTATTCAGGAATACTGGGTGGTGGATGTTGAGCGCGGCGAAGTCGTCGCCTTTGCGGTGGCAGATGGGGGCAGTAAGCAAATTCGGGAGTCGCAGGTGCTGCCGGGATTGGACATTGCACTGATCGAAGAAGCCCTGAAGCGCAGCCAAACTCAGGAAGATGGCGAGATTAACCGCTGGCTATTGCAAGTGTTTAATGACTGAACCGGAATGCGATTCTCCAGTGGAGACGCTACCCGATCGCTGCCGACCTTAATCAATCAATTAGTAGTGTTGGTGAGCAAGACTCAGTGGCGGGGTGAGGTACCGGAAGAAATGGCGCTCCCAGGAGCGGATTATGGATACACAGTAGCCCAGAACGGGAGAGGGGCCGGGGGTGAGGGCAGTTTTGGTGCATGAAGTATATTAATGCCATCCCTTCTCCTCAATCAGGCGATCAGGAGAGCCTGATTGAAGTCCTTTTCCCCCTCGGAGAGGGATTTAGGGTGAGGGCAGCTATGGCTACGACCGTAGCCAATGACCCACTTAGTACATCTCACCGTAAGTAGGGGTCGGAATTCGATCAGTAGATGCCAAAGGCTCCGTAAATACTGGGATTTAAATTCCAACCCCCATCAATGACGAGATGTACTTAGTGCTGACTCTGGAGCCTCCCTGTCAGCATGCCATCTGATTGCTCCCTGCGGTGTTGCTCAGAAGGGCGGAGGTCAGTGAAACCCAACATTGGTCAGACTGGGGGCTGGTTCCGCTCAATTAAGGTCCTCTGCTCAGTTAGGCTGGTAGAGGGGGGTTTTGTCGAGTTCACCCATGCGATCGGGGGGCCAGAACCGCACGATCGCTCGCCCGATGATGTGATCCCGCGGGACAAACCCCCAATAATGGCTGTCGTAACTGTTATTCCGATTGTCGCCCAGGACCAGATAAGAATCCGGAGGAACAATTTGTGGACCCCACTGGTAATTGGGAGTTTCGAAGATATATTGTTCCCGCAGGGGTCGATCGTTAATATACACACGCCCCCCCTTGACCTCGACTTTCTCGTTGGGCAGACCAATCACACGCTTAATAAACGCATCCTTAAACTTCTGCTCCCTCAGCTTGTCTGTCGGTGCGAATACCACAATATCTCCCCGCTCAGGCTTGTGCAGGCGATAGGTGATCTTATCAACAATCAGTCGGTCATCCACCTGCAGCGTTGGCTCCATGGAGCCAGAAGGAATCCAGCGCGCCTCGGCAACAAAGGTGCGAATTCCCAAAGCCAGCACGATGCTGAGTGTAACAGTCTTCAACCCCTCAACCCAGGGGTTTTCGTTACTTTGTTGGGGTTGGGTATGCTTTTGAGGATTATCGTCAGACACTTGATTTGGCAAGGGAGTCATGGAACTAAATTACCCGATCGCTAGGGATATCAACAGAGGTGCTAATAAGGTAGAGGTTAAACCACCTTGTAACTTCAGATCTTAATTACTCAGATCTTAATTACTTAGATCTTAATTACTCAGATTCTTCACTACAGTGTTTGATTCGAGAGAGTTAGTGGAAGTTTAACAAAAAACTTTAAAATCTCCCCTGAACTGATGGCCTCTTTATTTATCTCATCCTGCCATGCCTAACCTAATCATTCGTCAAGCTCGTATTCTCCTGCCAGAAGGTAACCTTGCGTCAGGAGATGTGTGGATTCAAGCTGGCAAAATTGCGGAGATTGCCTTGACAGACTCGGCCTCCCCGAGAGAGTCCTCCTTCGAAGTGATAGACGCAGAAGGGTTGACTTTGTTGCCAGGGGTGATTGACCCCCAGGTGCATTTCCGGGAACCGGGTTTGGAACATAAAGAAGATCTCTTCACGGCCAGTTGTGCCTGCGCTCAGGGAGGGGTGACCTCCTTTCTGGAAATGCCCAATACCCGTCCTCTAACAACGACACAAGCAGCACTGGATGACAAATTGCAGCGAGCTGCCCAGAAATGCCTGGTCAATTATGGGTTTTTCATCGGTGCTACGGCTGAAAATCTGCCGGATCTATTGGAAGCCCATCCCACACCAGGGATTAAGATTTTTATGGGCTCCATGCATGGTCCCCTCTTGGTTGATCAAGAAGCAGCACTGACAGCTCTCTTTGCCAAAGGCGATCGACTGATTGCCGTCCATGCTGAAGATCAGGCCCGCATCCTGGAACGACGCCAGCAGTTTGCCGGGATCACCGATCCGGCGATCCATTCCCAGATTCAGGACCATCAGGCTGCCCTGAATGCCACCCAACTGGCTCTGAAGTTGTCCAAACAGTATCAGCGACGGCTGCACATCCTGCACCTTTCGACCGCTGAAGAAGCTGAACTTTTGCGCCGGGATAAACCCGCCTGGGTCACGGCAGAAGTGACTCCGCAGCATCTCCTGCTCAACACATCTGCTTATGAGCAGATTGGGACGCTGGCCCAAATGAACCCACCCCTGCGATCGCCCCATGATAATGAAGTCCTCTGGCAGGCCCTGCGAGATGGAGTGCTGGATTTCATCGCCACGGACCATGCCCCCCATACCCTGGAGGAGAAAGCCCGCCCCTATCCTGACAGCCCTTCCGGTATGCCGGGGGTGGAAACCTCCCTACCCCTGATGTTGACTCAGGCCATGCAGGGCCGGTGTACGATCGCCCAGGTCTCCCACTGGATGTCTACTGCCGTTGCGAAAGCCTATGGGATCAGGCATAAGGGAGTGATCGCTCCGGGATATGATGCGGACTTGGTGCTGGTAGACCTGAACCACTCTCGACCAGTCCGGCGGGAAGACTTGCGAACGAAATGTGGTTGGAGTCCCTTTGAGGGCTGGAATCTGACGGGTTGGCCGGTGATCACCCTGGTGGGTGGGCAGGTGGTCTACGATCGCGGACATCTGAATACTCAGGTTCGAGGACGGGCCTTATCGTTTCAGGGTCAAGAGGAGGGATAAAGGGATCTTCGCTGCGGTAGAGGTGGGCGATCGCGTCAGAGCGCATCAAAAATTGCCCCTGTGACGATCGCCCCTTCCAAATTGGTCTCCAGGAGATTGGCCCCCTGCAGATTCGCGTTGCTCAAGTTGGCCCCACTCAAGTTGGCTCGGAACAGATTGGCCTCGCTTAAATCAGCCCCTTCCAACACCGAGCCGCTAAAGTTCGTAGCACTGAGATTGGCCTTGACCAGGGTGGCTGTAGCCAGATTAGCCCCACTGAGATTGGTCTCAAACAGATTAGCTCCAGTCAAATTCGCATTGGACAAATTTGCCCCGCTCAGGTTGGCCTGGGCCAGGGTGGCATCGATCAGGCTGGTGCTGATCAGCAACGCACCACTTAAATCAGCCCCACTGAGATTGGCTTCATAGAGGGTTGCTCCGCTCAAAATGGCTCCGGCCAGGGCTGCCTTATTGAGATAGGCCCGAATCAGGGTTGTAGCAATCAAATTTGCACCAATCAGGGTAGCATCAACCAGAACTGCATCAACCAGGGTGGCTTTGAAAAGGACCGATCGAGTCAGGTTGGCCTTGCTCAAAATCGCTTCAATACAGGTTGCTGCACTGAGATTGGCCTGGCTCAGATTCGCGCCAATCAAAGTTGTCCGATTTAAATTGCTTTCGCTTAGATCAGCCGCCTGTAAAAGTGCCCGTGATAAATTCATCCCACTGAGGTCTGCGCCCTGGAGATCCAGTTGAACATCTAGATTGCGTCTTCTCCAGGCATTCCAGATATTGATTTTTCGTTTCAGGAACGTCAGTTGTTCTTGATTGGCCATAATCCACTTCCCCGATTAATTCTGAATTCAGGTCAGAATCGATCGGTCAGGATGACGACTGCCCCCTAAAGGAGTTGGGTATGTTGTCAGGTATCGTCACAGTAAATCCTCTCAGTAAATTTCCTGACTGAGCTCTCGACTTTCGGTATGGGGAGAATAGAACACTTGCATGAAAGAGTCATGTGAGGTCAAATTGATCCATACTCCTCCTACCCGAACTCTTATCTCAGGGAGAGTAATGCCTGAGTCACTTGCTTATGTTCAACGCGACCCAACTATTGATTGATCACTTTGTAGACAGATTGAGAGCCGGTTATCGCCGTACCTATGGCAGGTGGAAGTCTGAGTATGAGGAGATCATCGGCTGGGTAGGAGCCATGGCTTTGGAGAACATTGCGAACAGTGATGCACTCTATCACAATGTTGAACACACCATTCTGGTTAGTCTGGTCGGCCAGGAAGTCTTGCGAGGGAAACATATTCGCGATGGAGGGGTTTCCTGTGAGGACTGGCTGCATTTCATGATCTCCCTGATCTGCCATGATATTGGCTACGTCAGGGGTGTCTGTCGGCAGGATGAGGCAGGAGTTTGTGCCACAGGAATTGATGGGATGACCATCACCCTATTTCCTGGAGCCAGCGATGCCAGCATGACCCCTTACCATGTGGATCGGGGGAAGTTGTTCATAGAAGAACGCTTTGGCGGCCATCGCCTGATCGATGCGGAGCAGGTGAAGCGAAACATTGAACTAACCCGCTTTCCAGTCCCGATCGCAGAAGATCATCAAGACACAGTAGATTACCCTGGCCTGGTCAGGGCTTCTGATTTGATTGGTCAGCTCGGTGATCCGCGTTATCTTCAGAAGATCACGGCCCTATTCTACGAATTTGAGGAGACAGCGACCAACAAGGTCCTGGGCTACAAAAATCCTGGTGATTTAAGAGATAACTATCCCAAGTTTTACTGGAATGTGGTCTATCGCTACATCAAAGAAGGCTTAAACTGCCTATCCCTGACCCAGGATGGGAAACAAATCATTGCCCACCTGTACGCCAATGTCTTCATCGTCGAACACGAAAAATTACAGGAAGCCTTATCTTCCTAAGGGCACCAGACCTGGAGAACTCGTCCCGTCAAAGTTTGGCCTAGGAGAGGGGTGTTATGAGATCGAGACCTGAGTTTTTTTTGCTCCAGGAGCCAGGTTTGCTGGGGGTCAAACAGAACTAATTCTGCGGGTTGGCCAGGAACAATCGCCGGAGCCAATTGGCCTAAACAGCGAGCAGGACCCGTACTTAGAGCAGCCCAGAGTTCCAGGGCAGTCCAGGTACCCGTTTCGACCAAAGCTTGCCACAGTTGAGGCAGGGCCAGTTCTAACCCGATCGCGCCTGGAGGAGCCTCTGCAAAGGCGACGGTTTTCTCCTCATAGGTGTAGGGGGTATGGTCGATCGCAATCCCATCCAGAATGCCCTGACGCAATCCCTGCTGTAACGCCTTTTGATCAGCAGGGGAACCCAAGGGCGGTTCCAGTCGCAAATTAGGATTGTAGGACTCGATCGCCTGGGTATTGTAGAGGAGATGCATCCAGGTGGTGCTGGCCGTAACCGGCAGCCCAGATGACCTGGCTGCCTGAATCAGGGCTACACTGCGGGCAGTAGAAATCCGCATGATATGAACGGCTGTTCCCGTTTCTGCTACTGCTTCCAGGAGGGCCGCCAAGGCGGAAGTTTCAGCCAGAGCAGGGTTCCCAGGCAAGCCAAATCGAATCGAGTCGGGGCCTTCTCGCATCACCCCATTCCCAGCCAGTTCCAACCCACAGGGCCAGAGGGCGATCGGTTTTTGCAAGGGCTGCAGGTATTCCAGTAGCCGACGCAGCAGCACCAGGCTGGACCATGGGCGACCATCTGTAAAGCCAACAATGCCTGCTGCGGCCAGTTCTGTGAGTTCAGTCATCTGCTTACCCTCCAGGCCCAGGGTCAGGGCTCCCCAATAGTGGAGATGTGGTTCAGGCCCAGAATCAGGTTTTTGTGTCTGATGTTGCAGAGATAGGATTGCCCCAGGCTGATCGATCGGGGGGGTGGTATCAGGCAGAATCGCAACCCGGGTGAATCCCCCAGCAATAGCTGCCTGTTTGAGAGAGGAGAGGGTTTCCCGCGACTCAAAGCCTGGTTCGCCAGAGTGACTATAGAGGTCAACCAGACCCGGCCCTAAGATCAGCCCCTGGCAATCCCGCACTTGAATGGTGTCGGCTAAGGGAGACCGGGTTGTTTCGATTGCTTCAATCCGGTTGTCCTTGATCAGGACATCAGCAATGCGGTCAGTTTCAGACACAGGGTCTAATAAACGGACCTGCTGGAGTAATTCACTGACCATAGGAAACTTGCCTACCCAAAATCCTGACAATCGACCTCAATTTTATCTGGGGATGCACCATTTATAGCGGCTTATACCTAAGAGAATCGGCCTCCATTGCCCTCAATCTCCGTAATCACCCGGAAGGGTAAGTCATCTGTATGAGGTAAGGTTCAGGCCTCACTCTTTAGGATTAAGAGGAAGGACAGGTGAAATGGATGAAGATCCCTATTCCCCCATGATCCCTGTCACACCGGGCTTTCCACCAGGAAAGCAGAATCTTTAAATAGAGAGAGCAAGAGACCTTATTCCAGGTTAGGGATGTCGGTAAGGAGAAAACTATGCTAGAGAAAATGATTCTGGCGATCGCTGCCACAATGGCTTTTTACCTGACGTTCCGCCCCGCTCTGCCCATCAGGATTGGACCTGTTGCGCTGGGGGCAAACGTGCTGCATCCGGCGGCACAGCCGACACTCGTGCTGATTCCCGGTCATAGCCCAAAGGGTCTATAATGACCAATCCAAAATTCCCTGGTTCATTGCATTAGAAGACGCCTCCAGGGGCGTCTTCCGTTTTTTCGAAAGGGCCATATCCCCAAAAACTGGTCACTCACAGAGGTTTCATTCTTATTAGCCCAGGGATTTGCAAACGAGTGCATTTGTATTTGATACAATTGCACTATTCGTTGTGTCATCCTCCCCTTAACCTGTCTCCTCGATCGTGGCGGCAGCTTTTTCCCTTGAGCCCTTCCCATGATTAAAATTCTCCACCTTTCTGACATCCACA
Organism: Leptolyngbya sp. 'hensonii'; assembly: GCF_001939115.1. Taxonomy (GTDB): domain Bacteria; phylum Cyanobacteriota; class Cyanobacteriia. The sequence continues at coordinate 9,771 of NZ_MQTZ01000022.1, forward strand.
TGGGGAGTGGTTTCTCCCATGGTCGTATCAATCCCCAGACAGGCCTGAATACTCGCCTGGAGGATTTTATCGCGACATTGGGACGCTGCATGGACCGGGCGATCGCAGAGCCTGTGGATCTGGTGCTGTTTGGTGGGGATGCCTTCCCCGACGCCACCCCACCCCCGATCGTTCAGGAAGCCTTTGCCAGACAGTTTCGGCGGCTGGTGGATGCTAACATTCCCACGGTGCTGCTGGTGGGCAACCACGATCAATACTCCCACGGGCAGGGGGGAGCGAGCCTCTGCATCTACCGCACCTTAGGAGTACCGGGGTTTGTCGTTGGTGATCGGCTGGAAACCCATCGGATTCAGACGGGCCACGGTCCCGTGCAGGTGATCACCCTACCCTGGCTGACCCGTTCCACCTTACTGACTCGCCCAGAAACCGAGGGACTGTCTTTATCGGAGGTGAACCACCTTCTGATCGATCGCCTGCGGGTGGCCCTGGAAGGAGAAATCCGGCGACTGGACCCGGCGGTGCCCACCGTCTTGCTAGCCCACCTGATGGCAGATGGAGCCCGCTACGGTGCCGAACGCTTTCTGGCCGTGAGTAAAGGGTTTACCATCCCCCTCTCCCTGCTAGCCCGCCCCTGTTTCGACTATGTGGCCCTGGGGCATGTGCATCGTCATCAGGTGCTCTGTCAGGACCCTTTGATTGTCTATCCCGGCAGTATTGAGCGGGTCGATTTCAGTGAAGAAAAGGAGGACAAGGGGTTTGTGCTCTTGGAGTTAGACCGGGGGGCGGTACAGATGGAGTTTTGCCCCCTGCCGGTACGATCGTTCCGCACCCTGGAAATCGATATCTCTGGAGCAGAGACGCCGCAGGCAGCCCTACTGGCGGTCATGACCCCGGATCAAGTCCGAGATGCGGTCGTGCGCCTCAACTATCGCCTCCGCCCCGATCAACTGGACCAGATCGATAATCGAGTGTTGCATGCAGCACTCAGTTCCGCCCACAGTTACACCATCCAGCCGGAACTGGTCAGCCAGTTGGCCCGGCCCCGGCTGCCCGAATTAGGGGTGGGAAACAATCTGGACCCGATCGAGGCCCTGAAAGCTTACCTGGTGAATCGAGCCGATCTGAAGGACATTGAGACGGATTTGCTGACAGCCGCTCAGAATCTCCTTTCTCTGGAAGCCGATCGAGTTCTGCTCCGGCGTGGGGGTGCCCCTGCTGGTGGAGCTGATCGGGAAGACCCGGATCGGGGACAGCAACTTCGCTTACTGTAAGTGCTCCATAATCGCCTGGGCCAATCCCTCCAGGGTATAGACTTTGGCTTCCACATCGACCCGTCCCAGGAGTTTGCGGCAACTTTCAGAGGTCTGGGGACCGATCGATGCCACACATACCCCCTCCAGCCAGGTTTGCCAGTTGGGTTCAGCCTGTTCCAGCAGTTGACGGAAGTAACGCACGGTTTTAGAACTGGCGAAGGTGACCACATCCACCCTGCCCTGTTGCAGAGCCGCCTGGGCTGCGGGCGAGATCGTCGTTGGGCAGCCAGACTCATAGGCAGGCACTTCCACCACAGTCGCCCCCTGGGCACTTAACTCTGCCACCAGCACCTCCCGTCCTCCACTTTCCACTCTGGGGAATAAAATGTGCTGCCCCTGGAGAGACTGCTGCATCCCCAGGTGAGCAGCCAGGTGAGTTGCCAGGGAATCGGCAATAAAGTTAGGCGGGATGAAATCGGCCTTTAGCCCGTGCTGTTTCAGACTGAGGGCCGTTTTTTCCCCCACCACTGCAATCTTGACTCCCGCCAGAGCCCGGGCATCTTTGCCCAGAGCCGCCAGTCGTTGAAAGAAATACTCCACCCCATTGGTTGAAGTTAGGATCAGCCAGTCAAATTGTTGCAGGGTCGCGATCGCATCATCCAGGGCAGCCCAATCGGAAGGGGGACCAATCACCAGGGCAGGCATTTCGATCACCTGGGCTCCGGCCTGCGAGAGCAGGTCCATAAACTGGCCCGATTGACCGGCGGAACGGGTAACCAGGATAGTTTTCTCGGAGAGGGGGGCAATAGCAGCAGTCACGATCACAGGCAAATTAGAGGACTGTTCATACTCTACCGTTCCGGGGTGACAGTCTAACCTGGTCAGGGCTGTCTGGAGGCTGACAACGGCTCCGATGACCATGACGCAGGGAGCCAGGGAACAGCCAGCCGTTTGGGTGACGATCGTGGCCAGAGTCCCCACCCAGGTCTGTTGATCGGGCCGACCTGCCCAGCGAATGATGGCGATCGGCGTAGCTGGAGTGCGTCCTGAGCGAATCAGTTGCGCCACGATCTCAGCCAGATTTTGCCCCCCCATGAGCACCACCAGCGTCTCAATCTGGGCCAGGGCAGTCCAGGGCAACGTTGTCGGATCGTGGGCGGTCAGCACCGCGAAGCACCGGCTGAGCATGGGATCGGTCAGGGGAATACCAGCCAGCAGGGGCGCAGCCAGAGCGGAGGAAATCCCCGGTACCACCTCAAACGGACAACCCGCAGCCTGGAGAGCTTGAATTTCAGAGGTACAGCGACCGAAGATAAACGGGTCGCCGCTCTTGAGGCGCACCACCTGTTGACCCGATCGCCCCTGTTCTACCAGAAGGCGATCGATCTCTGACTGGGCCATACTGGGCTGTCCACCTCGCTTGCCCACGTACCAGCACTGGCAGTGGGCAGGCACCAGGCGCAATAGCTCGGCATCCACCAGGGCATCGTAAATCACCAGGTCAGCCAGAGCCAGCAGTTCTTGCGCCCGGAGGGTCAAATAAGCTGGACTCCCCAGCCCAGCTCCCACCAGATAGACTTTGCCGGATTGGTTATTGGTCATTGATTGCCCAGAGATACAGCCATGGTTCTAATGGGAAGCTCTAGTTCTTGCAATTCTCTCCCAGAAGGTACCCTGTCTACAAATCTCAAGGCTTCTGTTCAGCCCGGCGTTGCTGAAGGAAGGAAGGAATCAGGAGCGTGAGCAAGATGCTCAGGGAGCATGTCACTTTTGCAGTGATGCTTTCTAGCCCTCATCCCCCAGCCCCTTCTCCCAAAAAGGGCGAAGGGGAGCCGAATCATTTCAAAGTCCCTCTCCCAAATTGGGAGAGGGATTTAGGGTGAGGGCAAAGGTGACATGTACCCCAGGGGATTCCATTAACAGAGGACAAGATTAACGTTTAACAACAGCCGTGATGATAACCGTCAGCGTTGCTGAAGCAATGAGGGTAAACGCCAGTTGAACAACCCACTGAATGCCTTGTTGATAGGCATTGAAACGAATACTTTGCTCTTTAGCGTCCTCTGTTAATCGGTCAACTTTTTCACCGAGATCATGAATGAAGTGTCCTTGCTGAGCTGTTGCCTCGGCTAGCTTATCCAACATTTCATCAGTCCAGCGTTGGGTCGTCATCGGATTTCCCTCTCCCACATATTCAGTGTAGAGGATTCATCCAGGGGAATCAAAGGATCGCCATGCTTCACCCTTTCAACGATCGGGTTCAGGTCTATACATTCCGGAAATATCCCTTGATTACCCTGGTCCGTTGTTCAGTTGAGATGCAGAAATTCGGCATAGCTCAGATTGCCACGAGTCGAACAGGGGGCACGATGACCATAGAGTGCCAGAGGGATGGCATCCATCAGCCTTTTGCAAATTTGCCTACCCCAGGGGAAGCCGCTCTGCGTCTACATCCCCCAACCCCTTCTCCCGTTCTGGGCTACCTTGTACACACAAGTAGGGTTTGTGCCAGGTTTAACCCGATCGTAGGGCCAGCCCGGATCGTAGGGCCAGCCCGGGTCCCCAAATTTACAATCCTTAAAAAAGAGTTAAACAAACGGTATATCAGGTCACAAGAATTTACATTTAAAGGGGCGTGAGTATAAATACACATTAAGGCCGCTTCTGCATTAATCGCAGGGGGCGGTAGGTAGGTGTGAATTGATATGCAAAAGTTAAGTGCGGAAGAACTTTTAGCCCAATATGCTGCCGGTAGGCGTAACTTCCAGGATATTGACCTCAGTGACATACAACTTTTTGAAGCGGATTTACGAGGGATTGATCTCAGGGGGAGTAACCTGAAAAAAGCTTATTTACCCTATGCCAGTTTGACCGAGGCAGACTTGCAGGAGGCTCAACTGCAAGCCGCCGAAATCAGTGATGCCCGACTATGTCAGGCTAATCTAATCAGAGCTGGGCTGCAGGGAGCTAGCCTCTGCCGAACCAACCTCCGAAATGCCAATCTTCAGGGCGCTGACCTGACTGGAGCCAATTTACAGGGGGCTGACCTCTACAATGCGGATTTAACCGCCGCTAATTTACAATCTGCCGATTTAAGTCGAGCTAATTTAGAAAATACCATTTTGATGCAGGCTCAATTGGGAGGGTGTAACCTGAACCGGGCACAGCAGGTCAATTTGGCCGGTGCCTATACCGATGATTTGACCACATTACCAGATGGCTATCCGGGAGGAGAGATGAGTGAAAATCCCCCCGCTCCATGACTGGCCGGAAACCGCTGAAGCCGCGATCGAGCTGCAGCAGACCCTGCGGGATAGGGTAATCACGGACGATCGGTATGGACCGATTCATACTGTTGCGGGTGTTGATGCCGCTTTTGAAGCAGAGGGCACCATGACTCGGGCAGCGGTGGTTGTGCTCAGCTTTCCAGACCTCCAGGTCCAGGAGCAGGCGATCGCCCGTCGTCCGACCAGGTTTCCCTATATTCCGGGGTTTCTCTCCTTTCGAGAGGTACCAGCCATTCTGGATGCCTTAGCGCAGCTTTCTATTACGCCTGATCTCCTCCTCTGTGATGGCCAGGGTATTGCCCATCCGCGCCGATTTGGAATTGCCTGCCATCTGGGCCTCCTGACGGATCTGCCCGCGATCGGGGTGGCCAAGTCTCGCCTGGTCGGTACCCATGGGGCCGTTCCAGATGAACGGGGGGGGTGGGTTCCCCTGGAGTATCGTCAGGAGGTGGTGGGTGCTGTTCTCCGCAGTCGGGTTGGAACAAAACCCCTGTATATCTCCCCCGGTCACCGGATCAGTTTGCCTGGGGCGATCGAGCAAGTGATGGCCTGTACCACCCGCTATCGGCTCCCGGAAACGACCCGTCTTTCCGATCGGTTGTCAAAATCCAGAGCTGTTTGAAGAGAGCTGGCCGTGGCCATCCGGATTAATTTTCTGACACCTTCATCACGGGGCACCTGGGATGTTGCCCACCCTGGGCACAGATGTAGCTCAATTGCTCCGGGCTCAGATTTTTAGCTCTGGAAAAATTGACGCCTCTAAATGCACCCGATGGGTTAGGCACGGGGGCCAGCTTAATAAACTGATCCGGGGAGGTCGCTGTGAGCAAAATGAAGGTGGCTCCCTGAAAATCTGCCCCATCCAGATTGGCCCCCCGCAGATCGACCATGCTCAGGTCAGCCCTGCGAAAATTGACATTCTGCAACTGGGCAAAACTCAGGTTAGCCCCTGACAGTTGGGCCTCACTCAGATTCGCATCCCGGAGATTGGCTCCACTCAAATCGGCACCGGATAGATCCGCCTTTCTCCAATCTGATTCAGTCAGGTTGGCATCCCGCAACGTTGCTCCCAGGGCATTAGTCTGGCCAAGACGAGCCCGCTGCAAATTAGCCTGCACCAGATTGGCCTCTCCCAGATCAGCCCCGGTGAAGCTGGCATCGCTGAGCTGGGCCTGTTGTAGATTGGTACGAATCAGTCGGGCACTGCTTAAATTCACCCGATTCATCCGAGCTTTGGACAAATTGGCCTGATTGAGGGTCGCCTGCAATAAATTAGCCCGTTCCAGGGGCACCTTGCTCAGAAAGGCACCCGTCAGGTCCACTCCCTTCAGATTTGCATCACTCAGATCCGCAATCCAGTCATCGAAGGTGCCCCAGTACCCATCAGCCCCAGGACCGTAGAAACGGGCTCTTTGCAGGCTGGCCCGACTCATATCTGCTCCCCTGAGTTGGATGCCGGAGAGGTCTATTCGGTCCAGGACCAGGGTGAATTGGGTAGACCCAGAACCCGTTTGGCCGAGGTCAATCCGATTGAGATCACTCCCATGGACCTGGCCACTATAAATAGTCAGAATCTTCGCGATCGCCCGCTGGGTTGCCCGTTGTCGCAGCGCCGCCAGGGTGCGTTCCTGACGATCTCCGCCTCGCTTTAAGGATTCCAGATCGGTCTTAAGTGCCAAGTTCAGTTTGTGGAGCGGTGGAAGCGCTTCCGCTCCCTTACTGACCAGGGATTGCTGAATGGCATCAATCATGAGCGGGGTCTCTGCCTGACTCAGCAGGTCAGCCAGGAAAGGGAGTGCCCGGGGATCATTCAACTTCCCCAGGGCCAGCACCGCACTCTGACGATCGTCGGGAGTTTCGGGTTTTGCGGCCAGTCGGTTGACCAGGGTGAGAAATACCTCATTATCTTGTTGCTTAAACTCGCGCTGATTGGTCTGACTTTGAATGTAGACTTGCGTACCCACAAAAGTTCCCAGAATCATGCCCATGCCCGACAGGAACAGAGTCAGGAGGGTCAGCCCAGGGTGCTGACGCATCCAGACCCAAATGCCTGGCCGTCCCCACTTGGGCTCAGGGGTAAGCACGATCGCGGCAATTGCTTCATCTTCATTGCTCCACTCCCCAACTGGCTGCCAGGTTGCAGCATCGGCACCCCGCTCAAAGAAGCGGAAATGACGGAAATCATTGGAATAGGGGGTTACCGTATCAATCACGAAGGTACCAGACAGACGATCGTGCAAGGCCCGTCGTCGTCCATCTAGGCGCGCCAGCAAATGCTCTCCAGCCAGCAAGAACGAGGCCAGACCAGCCAAAATGGCCAGATCGGGAAAAGCTCCCATATAGCGCCAGATCAGATAAGCGATTCCCAGGGGCAGCCCCCAGCGACCCACCCCTTCCCGAAATAAAACCTGAGCCAGACCAGGCGGGGCTCCAGAGGGCGTTACCACCCGCACCCCAAATAAACGCTTCAGAGGAGTTTTACCGGTCCGGGTCAAAAGATAGAGATGAACCCCAGACAGGACCAGCGGTGCAGCTAAGGCCCCCGTCCACAGTAGATTGGTCAGGGGAGTAACCGCTCGTTCCATATCCTGTTTGGGAATGCCTAAGGCCCGGGCTGTGGTTTCTTCTACCGTTGCCAGAATTGGATTGAGGGGAACCGTTGCGCCTGGGAAGGAATGGTTAATCTGCCCCCCAATGCTGAAAGGCAGGATGGCTGTAGCCGTTACCAGAGAAACTTCAAGGGTCCAGGCAGCCCAGCGCCGAACCAGGAAAGGCAGTTGCAAATGGATAGGAAGTGATTCGCGAAACGGATGACTGCCTCTCATATTTGGACCGGCCATTAGATGAAACCCCTTCTGATAGCGACCTGAGAGCCATGGCTCCCTGGCCCAAAGTAGCGGAGCTGAGCAACCTTAGTGTGGGCATCTTGCCTACTTACACGATCAATGGTTGGACGCTTTAAGCCGCAGCCTGCCAGGGGACTGACTCAACGAACTGTGCTTATGTCATAACACTGGAGTGGAAAATTTGATCTAGTTTTTCCAAAATTTCTCAATATCATCCTCATGCTCCAAACAGATTCAGAGGTAAATGACCATAGGTCTCGTTCAGACCATCGGCAAAGGCCGACTGGCAAGACACCACGACCCCCCGATGCCTACCCTCATAGGGTTCGGCATAGCATGCCCCCGTTTTGCCATTGAATTTGATATAAGCTGGCCCCTCTACTGCAGTCTGGTCAAATGTGGATGGATATCCCATTGCCTCCAGGTAAGTCTGCAAAGCCCGGTAACCTGCCTGCGTCGTTTCGGCACACACCCCGAAAATCTGATAGTCACAGGCCCGGGTTACCGTCTGGAGTGCCTGCTTGACGACGACAGACTCTGGCAGGGTATCTGCCGATCGGGCGTCAGTACAATCAAATTGCTTCAAAATGCGATGAGCGTCTGGAAGGGTCAAATCAGAGGAAAGTTGCATAGCCATTCAAAATTCAAAAGTATGCTCTGTCCCATCATCGCCCTATCCCGTCACCCTTGGCCCCTGTCTTGAAGATAAATGTCCGTGACGCATGACTAAGCACGGATGACCCAATCCCCTCAAGAATTTCTGGGACTTCTGCGCCGGAATCGGCTTGCGGCTGACGATCTCTGGCGCAAATTCAAGAACTGTTGTTGTAAATGTTGGGTATCTACAGCTTGAGCCCCGTAGCGCCAGCGCACATACGCATCAGAAATCTCATCAATGATCGCGGAAGCCTCCGGGGGCTGTTGGGTCCGCACCTGTTGGGCATATTCAAAGGGGGTTTGGGTGGGCTGACGACGCAGCCCCCGATCGCCCAACCAGTCCAGCATCTGACGGTAAAGACTTTCCATTGCGGGAAGTCTGGCCAGCCAGAGCTGATATCGCCAGGCCCGCCAGGCATTCCAGGCCAACCAGAGCAGAAAGGCCAGTCCGACCCCAATGAGCAGGGCTGCGAAGAGGCCAAACCAGCCCTGGGTAATCAGACTAATGAACCAGGCCACAATCGCGACAATGGGCCCGAAAATAATGCTGAAGAAGCGATTCAGAAAGCTGGTGACAGGAGAGGGTAACCAGCCAGCGACCCACTGCCAGAACTTCTGTAGAACGGTGAAAGTCTGACTTTCTTCTACCGAAGGGGGGTATAACTCATGGCCAGGGATGGGGTCAAAGGCAAACCAGCCCTGCTTTGGGAAGTACACTTCCGTCATCGCAAAAGCGTCTGTATTCTTGACAATGTAAAGCCCTGTGAAGGGGTTAAATTGTCCTGGCAAAAATCCTGTCGTCAGTCGAGCCGGAATCCCGACCGAACGCAACATCACCGTCAGAGCCGTGGAGAAGTGATCAGGATAGCCCCCCTTATACAGGAAAAGGAAGGATTCCACCATATCCTCGTTAAATCCCCAGAAAGGCAATTCCGGTAGAATCTGATAATTCTGCTTCAGATATTGGGCCAGGTACAGCGCCTTCTCATAGGGATCTTTCAAGATATTGGGGGCTGTGGCCAGGATCTCCTCTGTGCGCTGTTGAACTCGGGGCGCAATAGTCGGTGGAAGTTGCAGATAATATTTGCGAATGTTAACTGGATAGACCTTGGGAGCTTTACCCAGTACTGTCCGATTCCGGAAAGGAACTTCCGAGATCACCGTATAGGTGGCTCCTTCCGTGACTGCCAGTGGAGATCGCAGCCCTCCTTCCGCATCAACCCCAATCTCGTCTGTAAAGAAATAGAGTTCCTTCGGCTGATACAAAGCTGGAATGATGTTGGGAAACTCCTCAGACACGATCGTGTAGGTCTGGACCACTTCTCGCGTCCGGCCAGTCAAATTCATAATCGGCAGAAAGAACTGGTAGGTCCAACTCGGTCGCCGAATGGGGGAAGATCGATCGCTGCGAGAGACCTCCCAACCCTGGCCCGTATAGCGATCGAAGGCCATGACCCGCCAGAACCCCTCTGCCTGGGAACGAACGCGCATCACCACCTTGGGTTTTAACTCTCCTCGGAGGTTCTGATTAATCTGGTTATTAAATCCATAGTAATGATCTGGGTTCAACGTCCCCTGGCCCGTTCCCTGACCTGCCTGGGGATCTCCCTGACCCTGACCCGTTCCGGGTTCATTGCCGCCTCGGGAGGGATAACCCGGATTGGTAATTCGGCTCAGATCGGTACGTTGTTGTTGCAGATTTGCGGGTGGACTGACGGGAAAAGTCCGCAGCTGATATCCCGGAAACCGGGGCATCAGGGTGAAGACGACCAGACCTAGGCCGACGATCGCTACCCAAAATACCCCCAGCCTGCGGGGAGACAGATCTGCGGTGGGTATTTTCAGACCCCGCAACACCAGACCCAGACGGGACCGATAATCCAGCACCAGCACGGGCAGGGCGATCGTAATAAACAGGAGTAGCATCGGTCCAAAAGCCAGGGTCTCACTCAGGGTCCCGGCGACGCCAATCAAAATCAGCCCGATGACCATGGAGTACCCCAGATCTTTGCGTCGGGGCAAGTCGAAGCTATGTAGGACCTGGAGTTGAATCAGCAACTGGGCCAGTGCCAGCCGGGGATCATTGAGTTCACCAAACAGGCGACTGAAAAAAGCCGCCAGGGTAAGCAACATCCCGATCGCCAGCATGAATTTAGTTGCAATATTCCGCTTACGTCGCCGATACCAGCTCCAGCTTGCCCCCACAATACTGAAGGGGACTGACCAATAACTGGTAATCTGCCATCCCCCAATCCCGCCAGCGGCCACATCTGTAGCAATGATCCCTACAATAACCAGAGCCTGCGTCAGCACCCGTAATAAAACTGAATCCTCTGGCTCCGGCAAAGGAAGATTTTCCCAAGGTCGCCACCCACGAAAACCTGTGTTACTGGGCTGTTGCTGTGTACCAGAAGCATTAGACATAGGTTTTGATCTTTCCCAACCAGGTCTGAAACCCCAGTTCTATAAACTGCAGATCCTGGACCTATCTTAGCTTCTGGACAGACCAGCAACCAACCCGGGGGAATCATCCTGCCGATCCCTACCCCATCCCTTTTTCCCCATGCCAACAAAACAATTGAGACATCCTACCGGATGCCTGAAATACACCTCATCTCTCCGACACGGACCATTCTAGACGGTTCAAACCCTAACGTTCTGCAGGGGAGATCGCAAAGGTTAAGGGGGTTTGAACGGCGGTCTGCAGTTGAACTTCCAGAACAGCCGTCCAATCCAGGGGCAGATTCGAGACTTCCAAAATCAAGGAGCCCCCATTATCTCTGGAAGCAGATGCCTGCGCTGCCGACGTTTGGAGGGTTAGACGACCTCCACTGGGCAGATGGGCTTGAACTTGTAGTCGGGCTTCCGGTTGGACCTCATAGTGCAACTGCAAGGTCAGAGGCCCAGCTTGGGTCAACCATTCCCGTTCCACGATCGGTTGGCTTGCCGATACGGTCAGGGTCAGGGAGCGCAGAATTTCCCTGGCCGCCAGCAATGAGAGGACCATCTGCTGGGTAGGATTGGCCGTTGCGTAATCATCAGGCATCGTTTCCCGGACTGGAGCCGGGGCTGCCGAACCCCGACTGGGGGACAGCAAAACTTGCCCAGCGAGATGATTCAACAACTGTGAATCCTCAGGAAAGAAAGACTCCACTGCCTGAACTAGCTTTGCTCCTTCTCTCAAGGGCGTTTGGACCAAATTCTGACAATGCTGCAGGAGCTGAGTCAGGATTTCTTGGGGCATCGGCACGGGCAGGTTGAGGCGGCGTAGTTGAGCCAGCCATAATCCTGCAACCGGTTCTTCAACAACGGATACATCCGATTCATAATCCACCAGCTCCGTTTCCCAGGGAAATAGGGGAGGGTGAAGCTGGATCTCGGCTTCTAGCCGACGTTTAATGAGGGTATAAAATCGATCGTGCACAGTAGATATTTCTCCCAGTTTGAGTGTTCCATGCCCTGACTGCGGGGAGAAGTCTTGAAGCGCATCGGCCAGTAGGTCGATCGCTTCACCATCAAATGACTCTAAGATAATCGACTCCAGTTCATCCAGTCCATCAACTGAGGAAGCATGAACTCCATTTGGAGTGAAAGGCTCTACAGCAGCCCCCCCACTGCAATCGATTGTACTACTGACCTCCCAAGGTGTATTAGTCGAAGCAGAGCCAGAACCCTGAAATAACCAGGTGATAAATTGTTCCGGTGAAAAAACAGGATCCTTCTCCATCTTCTAGACTCCTATTCATCTGTAGAAATACCTGATCCGGACATTGCACCATTACGAATTTCCCAGGCTTGCTCCAGCAGTTTGGACCACTGCTTCTGGACCTGAGTCGTGGTGAAGCCCAAATCCTGCGCGATCGCAAGATCGGGCACGCCCTGCTGTTTCATCCGCAAGAGACTCAACTGCTGCTGGCTGATGCGAGCCTGGAACGTTTGCCACTGGTGAGAGGTCAGCCCCAGATTGTGATCCAGATCAGCCTCCAGCCACTGATGCACCAATTCCCATCGGTGGGACAGTGCAAAGCGCACTAGGTGATACTTGAATCGCTGTTGCAAATAATCCCGCTGGCGGGGAGTTAGGCCCAGTACCGCTTCAATCTCATTAGCAGACAAATCCTGCAAACGTAGCGCAAAATAATCTGCACAGTCATTTTGCTGCCGCTCTTCCAGATAAGCCATCAAATCTGCCACGACATTATGGCGTAAAGAGTCCTCGGCTGGCTCCAGATCTTGGGCAACCATCTGTTCCCGCACCCGTTGCAAAGAAGCTGCATTCCAAATGTGATCCGGTTCAGACCCCGATCCTTCAGCAGCCTGCTCAATATCCACAAAAATCTCTGCGGGTTGCTGTTGGGAAAATGTCTGTGCCCGAAGGATAATCAACTGTTGATTACGACGTCCTGGCAGGGGGATACGACGTTTGGCATAACGTTCCGAGAAAGCCATATACTCCGCCAGATCCAGGAGAGTTTTAGGGGTATAGTCTGCCGTAAGTTGGGCTTCCCGGCGGAACGCATTCAGAGCCTCAATATAAAATCCTTGCAGGAAATCCTCAATCAGGGTTAAGCGGGCCTGATAGCTAGACTGAACATGGGGCGGGGTAATGTAACGGTACACAACTGCACTCAGGGTACTGTGAAGCTCGACCCGTCCTCGACGGGAGCCCAATTTATAGTAAGTCAGACATTGTTTGAGGCGATGACGTGCCAAAGTGACCGCCCAGGAATCGACCTGGCCAGAATCTTGGATCCGTTTACTTTCCGAACAAATCCGACTGACTTCACTAGCCAAACGCTCTGCAACCATCCGGCAGCTTTTTTCAGTCGCTTTAGTGGATTGTTTAAGTTCGTTGAACAGCAGTTGAAAAATTGCCTCCACGATCTGGCAGATCTCCCTAGATGTTTATCTGCTAACAAAAACCCTAACACACCCATAGAAAGTCTAGACTGGTATAGTTTTAACCCTCCCGTTCAAGATGGACACAGGAATGGATTTGGACCAGCAGATTCAGGTGTTAATTGAGTATGCCCCCAAGGATGGGGTTACTCCTAAGGTGGTAGAGGCGATTGCACCCGCTCTTAAAAGGATTGCGCAGAAACTGCGCCATCCTCAGTACTACATTCTACAGACTCTAGAGCAAAGCTGGATTCTTACGACAATCAGCAATCGGGCAAATCCGGGTCTTGAGAAGAATGTGATCTATGCCTTTTCTACCCTTAAAGATGTTGCTGCAGGCTCTCAGCAATCTTTAAGGGATTCTCAGATTCTGGCACTTCCCGTTCCGGCAATTCACATTCTGTTTCAAATGATGGCCATGGAGACAGTAGACAGCGTTGTTTTCTTTGAAACGCCTGGTAATGTTGACACTGGAACAGAGATTAAGCGTACAGAGCTGCAAACCCTGATTCAATCTTATCTACAGGCTAATTTCTCCAGCAATATACCGCCGAATATTGCCTGATCGGCTGAATCTGGAAATTTATTCTTAGGATCTTGGATTCAATAACCTGGAGTTCTTCAACTTTCACCCCCAACCCCCTCACCCAAATTGGGGTGAGGGTCCTCAGGAATGGGGCACTTTATTTCATTTCCGAGCCTTATAACGAATAAACCTGACCATCAATCAGAAGCCGGGTAATTCCTTTAGCTTGTAAATAGGAACTGACCTTCTGAAGCATTTTGCCATCGGGTACCTTAATCACCCGCTGCGTTTTCCGGGAGAACCGGCGAGCCACGCGATGATTGTCAAAGATGGGCAGAATTCTCTCCTGAACTTCCCCGTCTGGAAACTGCCCCAGAACCGCAAAATCCTTCAAAGGACGGGTAATCAGCTCAGAGCCCCGATCGACCACCAGATAAAAAATCTTGGGCACAGAGGCCTCTGATAGAGGTAATACCTGAACAAAGGATTTGGCCTGGAGGGGAGAAAAATCCACTGCTAGAAGATCATCCTCCAGGGGATCTCCATCCTCCAGGTCCTCATCGTCGTCCAGATCATCGTCCAGGTCCTCATCATCGTCCAGGTCCTCGTCCAGGTCCTCATCCAAATCTTCTAACTCCGGCTCCCGATCGAGCAGGTCTTCTCGAATAATCTCCTGTAACGCCTGAATTCCCTCGCTGTAAACATCGTCCATAGAACCTGCTGCATCAGTTGCCTCCACCTGATTCACTGAAGCCAGAATCACAGGCTCCAGATGGGGAGTTGGTTCAGCTTCCACAGGGACTGCAGAACGACGGCGTTGCCGCCGCTGAGGGGAATTGGGTTCTGTCGTAGATAAAGATTCTGAAAAAGGCAAAGCAGGCTGCACAACTTCTGCAGCCCTATTCTCTGAGTCTGAACCATCCATCTGGTCTGCTATTTCCAGCATCGGTTGCGGCTGATCTCCCTGCAGTCGCAACCCCCGTTTCTGCTGAATTAAAGTTTCATACTCAAGATCTGGAATTCCATGCTTAAGGATGCGGCTAATCGTACTGGTGCTGACATCATAGCGACTTGCCAGTGTTGCAGTCGTTTCCCCTGGCAACCGATAGAGCTTCAGAATATTCTCTTTATCAGACTCAGATAGCTTTTTGGCAGTCATGGGCACAAGGGTTCTAGTCAGCTCTATCCATTGTATTGCAGATGGCTCAAGACGCTCAGACTGGTCTCAAGTTCCTCTGGCACTTCGACGAGAACCTGCTCGCCGAGAACGAGTTGAAAGGTCATGCTCCAGAGCAGCCCCAATTCCAAACAGGACGCCACTAAAAATCCAGAATACCTCCGGCAGACTCCCACTTTGATAGCTCGGTTGGTTACTAGCGTACTTGAAGTAAATATCGGCAATGTAAAGACAAAAGGCGGCGGCTGCAATCATCCGCCAGGAAAGAGAAGACCGTCCGCCCCAATAGGCTAACAGCAAGATGGAGGCCATAATCAGCAGAACAACATCACTAACCACGTAGAAGAGCTGAATTGGCCCTTCCAGCGGAGCGAGTTGCTTCTCCAGTTCCTGCGCCCATGTGGGCACTTCCTTGGCTGGTTTCCCAGACTGAGTTTCGGATGGACTGGGAGACACCACAGGAGAGGCGGGAGACTGCTGGGTTGTCGGAGCGGGAGAGGTGGGCTTGGCCACAGGAGGCTTGGCCACAGGAGGCTTGGCCCCTGGCGCAGGCTTAACCGCAGGAGCCTTGCTGGGCGATCGAACGGGGGGTTGAGCTGGTTTTGCCTGTGTGGGAGCCGTTTGAGCCATCACCGCATCCGAGAAAAGGGCCTGAGGTTGTGCTGTATTTGAAGTTGAAACCCAGGTGGCCAGACCAATCCCTACAGCGGCGATGCCAGCTACAACGGCCCATTGCCAGATTTCCAGATTCAGCCGTCGGGTAAAAACAGCCGAGATCAATCCATAGCCCAGACAGATGTAGGTCGGGATGTAGAAAAAGTCTCCTGGTGACACGGCGGGCTCAATCCCTAAAATGGTCTCCCAATAGAAGAATAGAATTCCACCCAGGAAATAAAATAGCATCCCTAGTCCGATCGCCAGCCAAACATTCCGCCCACTTACAATCTGAGGACTACGCCAGTTTATAAAGCAGAGGACGGATGCAAAAATATAGGCCACCAACTCAAAGATGGTAGTGCCAATTCCGTACCAGGTTCGATCTTCTCCGGGTGTTCCAGGAGTGCTGAAGAGAAGAAAGAACAGCAGGGCCAGAATTGACCAGATAAACCCGGCAAGCACAATATTTCGAACAGAAAGGAGAGCTTTGGAGCCGGGGGACTTTTCAGAAGAGCCGCTCATGGGAATTCACAAGATGACGATTTCGGTTAAGTATAGAGATAAATTAAACAAAAATTTCACGTTGGCGTCTCATAGCGTCGCATATGGAAAGAAGTTGGTTCTCGATCGTAACCATTCTTAAGGCAGTCATCGCCAGAACTTACTGTTAGGAGATTGGCCCAACCAATCCATAAACTGCTTGCGCTCGGAAGCACCCATATCCTGGAGGGACTCCAGCACGCGCTCAGTAAAGCTGGCATTCCCAAAATAACGCTTGCCCAGCTTATGCAATTCTTGCAAGAGGGTATTGAGATGGTGCTCATCCCAGGCAGGCAGGCGGGGAGCATTTAAGGGGTCCATCGTCAGGAGATGGTTGACGCCATCGGGAGAATCAGCCTGGGGAAAGCGCCACTGTTTAAAGACATCACTGATATCTTTCTGAAACAACCCGGCCTGCTTTGCTCCTAAATAATCTTCAATATCGACATAAACAGCTTGGAGGATGAGCAAGCTGGCCTGGGTCAGAGCCGGGGCTGTTCCATCTGTGCCTGCCTGAGCTTCGCTGGCTAGCTGATCTAAGCGGACTTTCCCCCAAACACTATAGCGTTCAGGCTCTTCTAACAGGACACAGGCTTTCCCCCGGTTATCGGTCAGATCTCGCCAGAAAGCCTTTGCATCATCCTCCTGACTGGAACTAAAAACGCTGATCAGGCGAAAGGTCTGCCCCTGGTACTGAAGGATAGGAATCTGCTGCTCCCGATTTGGGTGCTGCACACTGGTAATCTCAACATCCTGTCGCTTTAGAATAAACATGACACTGTTAACTCACTCCTGTCAGAGCCTGGGGTTCGCTCTCAATGGCTGTTTCCCAGCTATAGCTGCTTTATGACTATAGCTGTTTCATGACTATAGCTGTGTCAGCGCAATTTTGATAACATAAGCTAGCAGATTCGAGAAAATTTAACTCGATCTCTTTACCCATTGTTTTCATTCATTTTATAGAGGCAGATCTGAATTATCACAATTCAATCCTAATCTTACTGTTTGCCCTCGTAGCGCAGTGGATAGCGCAAGGGATTTCTAATCCCTGGGTCGCAGGTTCGAATCCTGCCGAGGGCGTCCAAAAAGGCTTCCAGAATCTTATTCCTAACTCGGACTCCAATTTTCTTTCCTTAACATGAAATCTCACCTAGAGAGATTTCGGCCCCTATTTCCTCTGCTGAACAGATGCACGCCACACCTCTATATTGCATGCAACGCCTCTAGTGAAACACAGGATAACTATTCCAACAAGCCCAGATGTGGCCTTGTCGGGCATGATCAGCAGTGACTGCGAGATCGGGAATTGTCTCTAAAAACAAACAAGGGTGCTGTTAACAGCACCCCGGGGAGAACGATAACTTGAATTTTGAATTAGAAATTTGCAGTTTCAGAAATAATTAAGTGATGACTCCGATCGATACTGAGCCAGCCCTCTTCTTTAAGCTGACCGAGCAAACGAGTCACAGTTACGCGGGTCGTTCCGATCGCATTCGCCAGATGCTGGTGGGTCAGCCGGACATTGAGCCGCATACCTTCCGCTGTGGGGTGGCCAATTTCTTGGGTCAGCAGGAGCAGCAGGTGACAGAGACGATCTCGGACCCGCCGATGCCCAATCAACGCCAGAAATGCCTCTGTCTGTCGCAGTCGGCGGCCTAAATGGCCGAACACATTTTGGGTCAGCACCGATGAGGCTTCTAATTCTGCCAGGGCAACCCGCATCAAATCTACATCAGACAGGGCCGCTGCCTGGTAGGGATGAATCACTGTCAGCGGTAACCCAAAAGGCATGGAAGGGCCTGCCAGACCTAACAGCGCCTCGTCTCCGGTTGGGTAGAAGGTACTGAGTTGAACCACGCCACGGCTAACAATCAGAACTTCCTGCGCCGTCATGGGAATAGTTTGACCACAACTGTAGTGATGGAGACTGCGTCCCTGGTAAAGATCTTCTAGAAATTGACGAGGATCAGTAGATTGGGAGACGCTTTCTGGAGAGGGGGAGTGAAACAGACTGTAAGTCATAGTACCTGACGCTGATTCTGCCTATCAGTGTCAACGGTCAAGCTAAAGAAAAGGTAATTCCCAGGTTCAGTCCAGGTTAAGATTTGCAGTCTGGATAACATTGAGACAGCGAATAGCCTCCAACATTCCCCTGGCTTTGTTCAGGGTTTCCTCATATTCCCGTTCCGGATCAGAATCTGCGACCAAACCAGCACCGGCCTGAACCATGACCTTATGTTTTCCCTGGAGATTGGCCTGCACCACCATGGTCCGAATAGCGATCGCCGTAATCAGTTGACCTTCAAAGTCATAGTAGCCATAGACCCCCGAGTAAACCCCCCGACGACAGGGTTCCAACTCATGAATAATCTCCATGGCCCGAATTTTGGGAGCCCCGCTGACTGTCCCGGCAGGGAAGGCAGCCTTGAGCAGATCCCAGGCTGTTTTGCCCGGAGCCAGTTGCCCAATAACATTGCTGACGATATGCATAACGTGGGAGTACCGCTCAATCACCATGAGCTCATCCACCTGCACGGTGCCGCTGCTGCAAACACGCCCCAGATCATTCCGGCCCAGATCCACCAGCATGACATGCTCAGCCCGTTCCTTCGGGTCCTGCAATAAGTCTTCCGCTAGGGCCGCATCTTCCGCCGCTGTTTTTCCCCGGGGCCGCGTGCCTGCGATCGGCCGCAGGGTCGCAATTCTGGGCGCATCCGGGTCAATGCCGTGTTCTGCCTTCACCATCACCTCCGGACTAGACCCAATGATTTGCCAATCTCGGAAATGGAAATAGGCCATGTAGGGAGACGGGTTAATCAACCGTAAAGAGCGATAGAGGGCAAACGGATCCCCCTCATATTCCGTTTCCAGTCGCTGGGAAATCACCACCTGAAAAATATCCCCAGATCGGATGTACTCCCTGGCCGCCTCCACATTGACACAAAACTGTTCTTTGGAGGTGTTACTGGTATAGGTGAGCTCCTGTTGCCTGAGGCCGGGCGGCGTCCATTCCAGAATGGTTTTCTCTGCGGGTAAGGGCAACTGCAACTGACTGACCATCTGGGTAACCCGATCGCAGGCATTTTGATAGGCTCGCTTTAAATCAGTTTCAGTCCGCAGATCGGCATAGGTAACGGCCCAAATTTTGCGCTTCACCTGATCAAAAATCAGCAGACTATCCACCTGCATCCAGAGACCATCTGGCAGATTCCCCTCCTGGGCCGGATAGATCGGGACTCTCGGTTCAATCCAGCGGATCAGTTCGTAGCCCCAAAACCCAAATAACCCCCCAATGCCGGGCGGCAATTGGGGTAGCTTGACGGGCTTGTAGGGCTGCAAACATTCAGCCAGGGCCAGGAACGGATCCCCTTGAAATACGTTGACTGAGCCATCCCGATAGGTCTGAATCGTGCGATCGCCCCGCGCCTCCAGCACCCACAGCGGATCGCAACCCAGCAGACTGTAGCGGGCTAATTGCTCTCCCCCCTCTACCGACTCCAGCAAAAAACTGTAGGGTTGACCAGCGCAGACTTTATACCAGGCAGAAACTGGGGTGTCCAGATCGGCGACCCATTCCTGATAGACCGGCACGAAGTTACCCTGGCGGGCCAGGTGCTCAAATTGGGAAAAGTCGGGAAGCATCATAAGGCGAAATGTAACGGTGCGGCCATGCGCCCATACCAGAAAGGAACGATTCCATGACCCAAAAAAATAGGGCAGTAAGTTTGAGATGATACCATCTCTGCTTACTACCCACCATTGAAATCTTTGGCTGTCGATCGCCGAAAGCTTTTCGCAATCAGACTATTTCGTAATCAAAATCAAACATCGTAAGGAGCATTACCGCTGAACTTGATGGTTACAGGCTCAGGATTGCTGCCAATATTGCGAGCTTTGCTACCAACTGCTTCCCGACCAGCGTTCACCTTTTCAGGGAAAACACCATCTTTGGGATGCAGATGCTGAACTTCCCCATTCGGGAAAACTCGGGAGATCTTGTAATCGGTAATCTTGAACTTGGTCCGTAGTTGAGCGCCCAAAGCGATACCATGCTCTTTACGAGCCAGGTAAAGCAGATTTTCGCCTTCATGCATCACTGCCGCACCACCTGTAGGCATTTCGAAGACTTGCTCCTTTTTGCTGGTCCAGGTGATGGCATATTTTTCTTCAACGGAGGCTTTAGATAGTAAGGTGCTGCCGGTGCTGCCACCAAATAAAGGAGTTTGTCCAGTGAGGGTTTCTGACATAACTTCTCTGTAAATCGGTTTCCGGCATCCTATCACCGAGACTGTACCCACTTATCAACTTCGTCAGGAACTGTTACAGTTCTTCAGGATTGCCGGATGGTCGAACGTCCTTTGCGAACCGGGGTTGAGTTGCCGTTTTGCCGCTGGGATGAAGCCCCAGCATCCTGTTGTGCAGATTGCTCCGGGTTATCCTCCACGATCGGGATTGTAAAGTGAAAGGCACTGCCCTGATCGCGTCCCGCCGATTCCGCCCAGATCTCCCCTCCCAAGGCATTGACAATCTGGCGACAGATCGCCAGCCCCAGACCCGTTCCCCCGGCACTTCGTCGCAGAGCGCCTTCTTCCTGATAGAAGCGATCGAACACGACTTCCAGCCGATTTGGCTCGATCCCCCGGCCTGTATCCGCCACCGTGACTTCCATCATCTGGTTATCGTTGCAGCGCCGCGCTTGAATCACCACCTGCCCTTCCGGTTGGGTAAACTTGCAGGCATTGTCCACCAACTTGGCCAGCACCTCGACCAGCCACTCCCCATCCGCTCGCACCAGGGGCAGCTTGGTCGGGACCTTCGTTTTAATTTGCGGTAGGGTCTTTTCGGTGACTCTTGTCCGGATGCTGCTGAGGGCCAGATCTACACACTCTCTTAAGGGCAAAGATTCCAGGTGCCACTCCACCCGCCCACTCTCTAGCCGAGACAGGGTGAGAAAATCCTGTACCAGTTTCCGCATTCGCTCCGCATCGGTCAGTGCCGTACTCAACATCACCTGTTGCAGTTCTCGGGGCATGTCCGGCTCACTGGATAGGCTTTCCAGGCAGATCTGAATCGTGGATAGGGGCGTCCGTAGCTCATGACCCGTAATGGCGACCAGATTGCTGCGGGTACGATCGAGGGCCTCCAGTTGCTGATTCAAATCTTCTAGATGGGAATAAGCCTCCGCCTGAATCAGGGCAACCCCGACCTGGATGGCGATCGCCTCCACCAGGGCCACGTCATCCCCTGTCCAGGGTGGGTCTGCTTCACAGGCACAATGATGCAGTTCCAGCATGCCCAACAGGCGATCCTGATAGAGCACCGGTACGAGCAGCCAGGTGCTGATCTGGCAACGCGCCACCAGAGCCTTGAGGGTATCCGAGCCCTGAATCTGAGGATGTTGAGAAACTGCCTCAATGTAGACCAGTTCCCGATTAGTCACGATTTCCTGAAACAGGGGATTGGTTTGCAACGGCCAGGACTGATGGAGTAAGGAGGTAGCCTCATGCCCCAGGAACTCAAATTGAATCGTGGCCACCGAATCGCTGGCCTTACAGCGGTAGATCAGGCAACGGCAGGCATCCAGGGCTTGCCCCAGTTCCTGCACGGCCACACCCAAAATTTGATCAGGATCCAGCGATCGGCGGATCGCGGCAGTGATCGAGTTGACCAACCGCTCCTTGCGTTCCTGAGCCGCAATGGAGCGATAGGCTTTCATTAACTTGTACTGACCCGCCTGCAGATAGGTCACCAGCCGATCGGCAAAAGGCCCCGGATTGACCTTATTAAAGCCTTGGGGTTGCTCAACCAGAAATTCAGCCCTGGCCTCGGCAATTTTCTCCGCCAGCTCGGGACGATAACCCAAAATCCGATCCAGCAGGAGATCGGCAGCTTTGCTAGTGACTGCCCGATCGAAGGTCCAGATGCCTTCAAAGCGGCGGACTTGGTCCATGGGAAGCTGTTCAGACAGACGCATGAGTTTGGAATCAGGCTCCTGGTCAATGGTTTCCCGCTCATGACAAACCAGACAGGAGGCATATTGAGGACCCAGAACCACCAGATGCCATTCCTGACTGAGGGGTTCAGTCGGATCAAAAGCGATGGTTTCGTAATGCTCCGATCGATGGGTAAAATCTGTTTCTGGAGCAGCCAGAACGTAAACCTGACCCGTACATTCGGCAATTCGCTGATAACGACTGGCTTCCTGACGATAAAAGCGCTCCCGCTGAAAACTGGCAATTACCAGTGGCTGAGCCGCTCCTGCCAGGACCTGATCCTCCATTGCATGGGAAAGTGCCGTCAGGGAGGACTTGAAAAAGATCTGGGGGTGCAGGTCAGGGATAGCTTGCAACAGCTCTTCCAGAATGGAAGTGGGGACACTCATCAGCACTTTCTTTGAATATGCTCCTATTGTGATCTAAAACCTGATGCAGAGAACAGCAGGTGAGCCTAGAATCTCAAGATTCGACCGATCGTGCTCCCCAGATACACACAGCCCACCCCCAACACAGGGCTGGCCAATCCATAAAAAATTGCTGCGATCGGGGTGACCCGAAACACCATGACCGTATCCAGACCATAGGTAGAGAAGGTGGTGTACGCACCCAGAAAGCCAGTAGTAATCAGCAATTGTAGTTCCGGCGGAACTTGCAACGATCGCTCCAACACCAGGGTGACAAACAAGCCCATGCCAAAGCACCCACTCAGGTTAATGGCAAACGTGCCGGAGGGAAAGCCAGTCCCAAACTGCTGGGCAAACCAGAGGGTGAGATAGTAACGGGACAGAGCCCCAGCGATCGCCCCCAGACTGATGGCGATCGGGTAACGGATGGCAGGATCTTGGAACATGGGTGGTTCAGCAATTTTTCCATCACAGTATAGGCAGATCCGTACTCTCCTAAGCAGGGGAACCGACCCTGTCGGATCAAACGCCATCCCTAGAATGTAACTAAAGGTTAAGAAGCTGAATTTCCCCAAGTAGGAACATCAGCCATTAATCACCCAATATTGTTTTAAGGAGAACGGGCGATGAATCAAATTAAGACAGTTGCCCTGCTAGGTTTACTGAGCGCCCTGCTGATTACGGTCAGCTACTGGATCATTGGGGGTACAGGCGGTATCGTCATCGGATTGGGTCTGGCTGCCCTCACCAATCTGGGGTCCTGGTATTACTCCGATAAGGTTGCCTTAGCTGTCTACGGAGCCCAACCTGTCAGTCTCCACCAGGCTCCTGGCCTCCACCGGATCGTCCAGCGTCTGAGCGATCGAGCGGGCCTGCCCATGCCAGCCGTTTATCTGGTTCCAGGCAATGCCGCCAACGCCTTTGCCACCGGACGCGATCCAGAACATGCTGCCGTCGCCGTTACCGAAGGGATCCTGCAAATTTTGCCAGAAGATGAACTGGAAGCCGTTCTGGCCCATGAGCTCAGCCACATCTACCACCGGGATACCCTGACCCAGGCTGTCGCCGCCACTGTCGCAGGGGCGATTTCTTTCCTGGCCCAGATTGCCAGCTACAGCCTGTGGTTTGGTGGGGGGCGTCAGGACGATCGCAACGCCAATCCATTCGGTATCCTACTCACCGTGATGCTGGCTCCCGTGGCCGCCACCATCCTGCAACTGGGCCTATCCCGCACCCGTGAATTTGCTGCTGATGCTGGAGCTGCCCGGCTGACCGGCAATCCCCGTGCCCTGGCCCGTGCCCTGCAGCGCATGGAAAACCAGAGTCGTCAACAACCGATCGCAGCTAATCCGGCCTTCGAACCCCTGTTGATCATCAACCCTTTTGCAGGTGAGGGACTGGCCCGCCTCTTTTCCACCCATCCTTCCACAGAGGCCCGTATCCAAAATCTGCTCAGGCTAGAGCGGGAGCAGGGGTATTCCTCCCTGCAAACCTCCCTGGAGTTCTAACCGGAGAGCGAGGAATTTCCTCAGACACGAGTATCATCAAAGTTAGTGGGGTGGGCACGGCCCACCCTACAATTTTGTTTGGATCACTTTATCGTTTGAGTTACATTCCTTGCCATGCGAACCCATTATTGCGGCCAGATCCGCCCCGAACATATCGGACAGACGGTTACCTTATGCGGCTGGGTGGACCGTCGCCGTGATCATGGAGGCGTGATTTTCCTGGATTTACGCGATCGGTCTGGCATTGTCCAGATTGTCAGTGACCCGGTTCGCACCCCCGATTCCTACAGCATGGCCGAGAGCCTACGGAACGAGTACGTGGTCGCCATTACCGGACGAGTCACCCAGCGCCCAGAAGATTCTTTGAATCCTCGCCTGCCTACGGGTGAAGTCGAGGTCTATGCCGATCGGATCGAAATCCTGAACGCTGTTCGCAAGCAACTGCCTTTCCAGGTTTCCACCACCGAAACAGAAACCGTGCGGGAGGAACTGCGGCTCCGCTATCGCTACCTGGACATTCGCCGGGAGCGCATGAGCAGCAATCTGAAATTGCGCCATGAGCTGATTAAAACCATCCGGCGCTATCTGGAAGATGGGGAAGGGTTCATGGAGGTGGAAACCCCCATCCTGACCAAATCCACGCCGGAGGGGGCACGAGATTACCTGGTGCCTTCGCGGGTGAATCTGAGCGAATGGTATGCCCTGCCCCAATCTCCCCAGTTATTCAAACAGATCCTGATGATTGCCGGGGTCGATCGCTACTATCAGATTGCCCGCTGTTTCCGGGATGAAGACCTGCGGGCCGATCGGCAGCCAGAGTTTACCCAACTGGACATGGAAATGAGCTTCATGTCCCAGGATGAGATCATGGACTTGAACGAGCGCCTGTCCTGTCATATTCTCAAGACCCTGAAAGGGATTGACCTGCCCCGGCCCTTCCCCCGCCTCACCTATACCGAAGCCATGGACCGCTACGGCAGCGATAAACCCGACACCCGCTACGGTCTGGAACTGGTAGATGTCTCAGATGTGGTTCAGGGATGTGGCTTCAAAGTCTTCAACGACGCCGTCAGCCAGGGGGGGATTGTCAAAATCCTGCCCATTCCTGGCGGCAATGATCTGATCTCGAATGTGCGGATCAAACCGGGTGGGGATCTGTTCAAGGAAGCCGCCGAAGCCGGAGCCAAAGGACTGGCCTATATTCGGGTGCGGGACAATGGGGAAATTGACACCATTGGAGCCATTAAGGACAACCTGAGCGAAGCCCAAAAACAAACCATTCTGGAGCGAACCCAGGCCCAGGCCGGTCATCTATTATTATTTGGGGCAGGCGATCGGGCTACGGTGAACAAAACCCTCGATCGGCTGCGGCAGTGCCTGGGTCGAGAACTGAACCTGATTGATGCGGACCAGATTAACTTGCTCTGGGTCACAGATTTCCCCCTGTTTGAGTGGAATGCGGACGAGAAGCGACTAGAAGCCGCCCACAACCCCTTCTCCGCCCCCCATCCCGATGATCTGAACGACCTGAAAACAGCCCGGTCCCAGGCTTATGACCTGGTGTTCAACGGCTTTGAAGCCGCCGGGGGCAGTGTGCGGATTCACCAACCGGAAATCCAGGCCAGAGTCTTCGAGCTGATCGGACTCTCCGACGAAGAAGCCCGCGATAAGTTTGGCTTCTTCCTGGAAGCCTTCGAGTACGGAGCCCCACCCCACGGCGGCATCGCCTACGGCATCGATCGCTGGGTCATGCTCCTGGCCGGAGAAGATTCGATTCGGGATGCGATCGCCTTTCCCAAGACCCAGCAGGCCCGCTGTCTGCTGACCGATGCCCCTTCTGGGGTTGATCCCAAACAACTGAAGGAACTCCAAGTAGCTTCGACCTTCAAACCGAAAAAGTAAGGCATTCCTTCGCTCAGCAAATTCAGAGAGAGCAAAAGTGATCCCTGGTGTCCCTGGTTCCCAGACTCTGGCTCCCTGGTTCCCAGACTCTGGCTGGGAACCAAATGCTGCGACGCTGGTGCTGGATGACAGCAAGGGCACCCAGGCAGAGCCTGGGCGCTAGGAGAGAGGGCAGGGGGAGGGTCCCTGGTTCCCAGACTCTGGCTGGGAACCARATGCTGCGACGCTGGATGAYGGCAGGGGCACCCAGGCAGAGCCTGGGCGCTAGGAGACGGGGCGCTAGGAGACGGGGAGAAAATTAAATCCCCTCTCGGGAGGGGTGGCCCCCAGGGCAGGGGTGGGTATGGCCCCCAGGCAGAGCCTGGACGCTAGGAGACTACGGCAGTTCCCTGGGGTCCCTGGTTC
>NZ_MQTZ01000023.1 GCF_001939115.1 Leptolyngbya sp. 'hensonii'
AGATAATGGCTCTGCCCATACCAGTCGTCTGGCTCAGCAACAATGGCTCAAGTGGCAAGCCCAAGGATTGTTCCTCTTCTGGTTGCCACCCTACTGTTCTGAGATGAATCGGATCGAGGAGCAGTGGCATCAACTCAAAACCCATGAAATTGCTGGGCGGATGTTTGAGCATGAAGTTGATTTAGCCGATGCGATCATCGAGGGAATGCAAGCTCGTAGTAGTAGGGGCAATTACTCCCTGGAACGTTTTATATTTAATTCCTCCTGACTACTTACTGTCTTGAGATATATAAAGTTTAATCTGAATTTTACACTGTTAGTGGATGCAACTCAAAATTTGTCTAAAGATTTTAGGGATGTGCTAAAATAAGCGCTTTTGCTTGAGACAAAGGTCTGATTCCTTTTTCAACCAGTTCAATCCCCTTCCGGACATATCCAGTTGTTATTTCGGCACTACCGGATCAGTAAATACGTAGTAATACTGAATTCAATGAGTTGGCATCGGGCAAAATTAATTCAATCCACCACTAAAAGATAGCGACAAAATCCTCACCAAGATAGCGACAAAATCCCCACCCGTCTTCATCTGAAGTTAAACAGGGCAGATAACTCCGTTGCAATTCGTGGCTGTCCTCACAATTCGATAAAATACTGAAAGTTTTTTGAAGAAATGATGAAGTTGAAAGTCTCAAACTATACTTTTGTAGTCGGTTTTGATACATTCTAGGTTCATAGCCGACTTCTCACTTTCAAGAGCAGCTTGGTCTTTGATGTGTTGCTTAGTGGGTTTCTCGTATGGACTCACGGCAGAGCTTACTCTGAGAAAGCTCTTCTTCACATTCTCCCTGAGTGATGATTTTCTAGAGTAGATTAGCGGCTTGACCACTTTTGGCTAATTTTGTAGCTACTTTGTAGCTACTGATGTTGAGTTACGGTGTGTCGTGTGTTAGGGCATAGGTTATACCCATGGAGACTCCTCTCCCCCTTCAGACAGTAATTGGTTCCCCTGTTACTGCTTTACCCTTTAAATCTCAGATAGAAGTTCTTTTGGATTGGGCAAGAGCCCGCTCCAGTCGGGTAGTTTGTGTTGCGAATGTTCACATGCTCATGGAAGCAAAGTCTAATCCAAACTTTGCCTCTGTGCTTTTTAATGCTGACCTGGTAACACCAGATGGTATGCCTCTAGTTTGGATGATGCGACTATTGGGCATACACAATCAAGATCGTGTTGCAGGAATGGATATCTTTACATCACTCTGTGAGCATGCTCCTAAGCGCAATATTAGTATTTTTCTGTTGGGTTCCCACGAAACAATTCTGTCCCGCATGCAGCAAAGACTTCAATCGGAGTTTCCCGATCTTAAAATTGCTGGAGCAGAGCCATTACCCTTTCGACCTTTGACGCCAGAAGAAAATGAGCAGGTTCGAGAGAAAATTCATGCCAGTGGGGCAGGTCTGGTGATGGTTTCTTTAGGGTGTCCTAAGCAGGAACTGTGGATGACTGAGCAACAAGGCAAGCTGAATGCAGTCATGATCGGCATAGGAGCAGTCTTCCCAATTTACGCAGGGATTCATAAGCGTGCTCCCTATTGGGTTAGGGACTTAGGATTTGAATGGCTCTATCGGCTGTTTCAAGAACCTCGTAGACTCTGGAAGCGTTATGCGGCAACAATTCCACCTTTCATTTATCTGGCTATCAAGCAAATCCTTAGCGTTTATCTAAAGTCGCCTGATGGTACGGAGAGGAAGAAGGCTGCCTGTCTGGATTAGCGACACAAGGGATAGTCGGAAAATGGCTATGTTAAGGATCAATTTTAAGCGCAGAATCTAAGAGCAGAATTTAGAATTTAAGGGCAGGGAGTCAGCATGTTACATCCCTGCTTTTTGATTTTAAGTTTTTATCGAAAAGCTCTTCGGCGGGATCCATATCCTATTGCTAATGCATCCTTAGAACCATTCGCGATCGCGCCCAACACTAATGTAGGTGGGATTTTAAGAATTTCCATAGCCTGCCCCACAATAGAACGACTACTCTTACCCAAGCCAATCACCAGAATCAAAGCATCCGTTCTGGCTGCAATCAAGGCAGTATCTGCCAGCCCAACCAGAGGAGGGGTGTCATAAATCACCAGATCGAAAGCCTCTTCCAGTTGTTCCATCAGACCTTTCATTTTTTGAGAAGAAAGGGTGCGAATCGGATCAGGCGGTAAATGACCGGCTGTTAGAACAAACAAATTCTCTTCCTGGGACGATCGTTGAATTACCTGTTGCCAATCCAGATTGTTGGTGATGAGATCGCTCAAACCCAACATGTTAGAGACACCCAAACGCTCATGCAGTTGGGGTCGATGAAGGTCTAAATCAACGAGGAGAACCTTCTGGGCCATACCCGCTGCTGCTTGAGAGAGATAGGTAGAAACAGTTGATTTGCCATCCTGAGTATCCGGTGAAGTGATGACTAATGAGCGAATTGGAACATCCGGACTCAACAAACGAATACTCGTGTAGATGGAGCGAAAGACTTCCATGGCAGAAGAACCTTTGTAAGCCTGAAAGAGTTCCTCTTCCAGCGTGGTTTTGCCATTATTAAACAGTTGGATCTTGCCTAACTGTTTTAGCCACTCCAATCGGGCCGGAGGACCGAGGTCTTCGTCCTTAGGAATCCAGGGGATGATGCCCAATAAGGGAAGCTTGGTCGCATTCTTCACGTCTTCTGGAGAATAAATCAGGCTATCCAGCCGATCGAGAACCAGTGCAATAGCAACACCCAGCAATAAGCCTAAAATACTCCCCAATAAGACGGCCCGCTTAGCATTGGTAGCCGAAGGTTTGGGTTTACCAGGGGGAGAAAGCAACTGCCATGGTGTCTGCTTTTGGCCAGCATCAATTCGCAGTGCTTCCCGTTTTGCCAGAAACTGATTCAGGTTATCTGTAGCGATTTTCAATTCATTTTGAATGTCAGTATATTGGCGAGATATGACAGAAAGTTGCTTAACTCTCAGATTGAGGAAATTCTCAGTGTCAGTCAGAGCCTGATTCCGAGCTTCAAGAGAGCGAATTCTACTGGCCAGCTCAGATTGAATTCTTTGCCCTTCCCGGCTCAGGAGTGGAACCAGATTGTCCCGTTGATCTCGCAAGACCTTGATATTATTGCTTTGATCCAGGTAAAGACTGGATTCTGTAGCGATCTGGCTATCAATTTCCAGCAGCTTATCCAATAGCTTTTGATAGCGAGGATAGGTGCTCAATTCAGAATCAACCACCGCTTCAGGGGGTAACTCTGCTAACTGCTGCTGAATATCAGTGAAGAGCGATCGTGCTTCATCCAATTTAACTTGAGTTTGAAGACGCTCCTGGGTAAAACTCCCCAATTGAGCGGATAATTGCTGGCCCTGGGCATCCGGGTCAACCAGATTATATTCTTGCCGAAATGTCTGGAGTTTTCCCTGTAAGTCCTGTACGCGGGTTTCTAACTGAGGAATCTGGGTATCAACGAACTTAATCCCCTGTCGAACATCGGCTAGCCGTTCTTCCAAACTGTAGTTGAGATAGGCATCCTTCAGAGCATTCAAAATATCCCTAACCTTGTTAGGGTCTGGATCTTGGTAGGCAACCTGTAAGATTTGTACCTCCGGAAGTGGCGTAACCAACAGACGCTCCAGCATGGAATCCAGCGTCAAAGTTGGATATTTTGGCTTCAATGTTTTAACAATAGGATCTAACAGTTTAGGGCTTCTTAAAAGCTTCAGGGTTGCCAGATCAACTCCCCTTTGTTGAGGTTCTTCTTTGCTCGTCAGGGTTTGGGGTAGGGAAGAAATCACCTGAGCCTCTACGGTGACTGGCCGGGTGAGGATTTCAAAACCTGCCTGATAGATGGGAACACTGGTCATGGCCTTCAACAGAGCAGCCGAGGTCACAACTGTTGCCACACCCAGAATAAGAGGAATCCTGCGTCGAAGACCAGCAACGACTTTGCCCAGTTCCAGGCCACCCTCGTCATCGTTCCCAGACCTGAATGAAGCGAGATCAGGCTGAGACAATAAACGAGGTGACTTACCCGTGTCCCTGGATATCAGAGTATGCTGCTGTTGTTCATCCATCTTGATTTCCCACCGGTCACTTACCCTTAATTACACTCTATTCGACTGCTCACCCTAAAGCTTAAAGCTCGCTAAAGATCCTGAAGAAATTAAAGATTGAGAAAAAGCTCCCGATCGGGTTCAGCACAGTCCCCAGCACATCAGAAAAACTCGTCAAAGCAGAAGGACTGACAATAATCACATCATCGTTACGCAAAGGGGGATTCAGCGTTTCATCCAGGCCCTGGGCAAAATCAAGTTTGATCGTTCGTCTTGATACAGTACCATCGGGATTCAGCCGAATCAAATCAACACTCCCTTGCTCCGATCGGTTAGTAAAGCCACCAGCAGCCAGAACTCCTTGGGTCAGGGGAATATTAGGTGGAACCTGAACTAGACCCGGACGCTTAACTTCACCGACAACATTCACCCGAATGGTGTCCGGAGAAAAGCTGGCCGCTGCGATCTGAGTGCTTTCCTGAGGGGTGATTGTCTTGGCCAGTGGGATCACGATCGTATCCCCCTCCTGCAAAATCACATCCTGTCGAATATCCCCTTCTTTCAACAGTTTCCAGAGATTGACCTCAATCGTTTGCTCTGTGCCTGTCTTCGTCAGTCGGATAATTTTAATCTGCTGAATATCCGCCATTGGCTTAATGCCACCCGCCACTTGAATTGCCCGTGTGATGGTTGGCGTTCGGTCATTCCCCCCTGTTCCACCAGGAACGCCAGCCGCCCCTGTTCTGGCTGTTCCCGTCACCGTGTAAGGACCAGGACGATAGACTTCTCCAACCACAGCAACATTAAGGGGTTGATTTTTATCCGGAGCAAAACTGGCTGCTGCGATCAATTTTGATTCTGTTAGATCGACCTGAGTTGCCGTCGGGATGTAGATCGTATCGCCGCTGCGGATGGTCAGATCTCGGCTCAAATCACCAGTTTGGAGAAAGTCCCATAAATTGATATCGATTACTTCATCGGGAGCATTACCCCGTGGCCGCCGAACCTGGACTCGACGCAGGTCCGCCGCCTGGGTAATGCCACCAGCAAGCTGAATTGCCTTGGTCAGGGTTGGCAATTGCGTTCCGGATTCGATCGGGATGGTGTAAGAGCCTGGACGATTCACCTCCCCAGCAATTCCCACCTTGACAGGGCCAGGAGCAAGCAAAATAACTGTGACATTGGGGTAACGCAGAAGGCTGGCATAGCGCTGGGAAATGGCATCGGCTGCTCCTAACAGGGTCAACCCTCGGACAAACACAGGCCCAATATCTGGCAGGTTCAGGGTCCCATCCACCAGAACCTGATTCTCTCCGCTATATTGAGGGACTTTGAAAACGTCAATTCGAACTCGATCGCCAGGTCCGAGGATGTAAGATTCTTCTCCCCGAGGACTAACGGCAGGAAAATTGGGCAAAGGGCTGCGATTCTGGTCAATACTCTGGTTCTGAGTTAATTTGATCCGATCGTCCACCTGCAGTGACATGGAATCACTCTGAAAGGAACTGGCCGCGACGTCCGGAACAAGGATGAGCCCCCCAACTAGAGATACCAGTAACCCTGTTGAGAAGGTAGAGAGTTGCAGCATAGGTTTCAGCGAGCGTAGGTAAGGCGTATACCGAAGAAGCAATAAATCAACAGGTCAGAAACTCCTGACAATTCAGGCTTCTGTAAAACAGGCAATATCAAATCTATCAAATTACCTGTAATATCCAGATTGCTCCAGAATCGTTATCTCCCCCTAACATATCAAGCTAGAATTAGGTTTAACCTGACCAATCCTTCCTCTACAAGGATTCTGGGAATCTGCCACCTTGCCATATTTTGGATATACAAGGTTCTTGATAGCTTTCATGTGTGCAAACCCTTTGGTCTATTTTAGCGATCATGAGTGACTTTCCGAATTTTTCTGAAAATGGCTACCAGGTTGAGAAAAAATTGGGTCACAATGCCGCTGGAGGTCGAGTTACCTACCTGGCAACAGCGCTGAGAACGCAGGAGCAGGTGGTTATTAAGCAGTTCCAGTTTGCCAAAGTGCAGAGCACCTGGACAGACTATAACGCCTATGAACAGGAAATCCAGGTTCTGCGTGAACTCAACCATCCTGGGATTCCCCGTTATTTAGATTCTTTCCCCACTGATAGTGGTTTTTGTATGGTTCAGGAATATAAGCCTGCGGTCTCATTAGGGGTACCCCGCAGCTTTAGTCCGGAGCAAATCCATCAGCTTGCGATTTCTGTTTTAGAGATC
This sequence comes from Leptolyngbya sp. 'hensonii', assembly GCF_001939115.1. Taxonomy (GTDB): domain Bacteria; phylum Cyanobacteriota; class Cyanobacteriia. The sequence goes on from NZ_MQTZ01000023.1 coordinate 6,330, forward strand.
CTGGTTTATTTACAAAATCGCCTTCCCAGTGTCATCCACCGAGACATCAAGCCAGAAAACATTCTGGTTGGTCCACACATGGAGGTTTACCTGATCGATTTTGGATTTGCCCGCATTGGCCATGGGGAAGTCGGGATTAGTAGTGTGGTCAAAGGCACCTTGGGGTTTATGCCTCCCGAGCAACTGTTCAATCGCCAATTGACGGAAGCCTCTGACCTGTATGGTTTAGGGGTAACCCTAATTTGTCTGCTCACAGGTACAAAATCAACCGAAATCGGCCAGCTCATTGACATTAGCTACCGGGTCAACTTCAAACCACTGCTACCCAAGATCAGTGTCCGGTGGGCAAACTGGCTGGAAAAAATGGTAGAACCCAGAGTCAAGGACCGGTATCCTGATGCAGCAGCGGCTCTAGCAGCCCTGCCGGATGCGTCTATCTATCTACCAGAAGTGCGATTAAGTGAATCAAACCTGGAATTTCAGGCAGCTCGATCGGGGGAAATTTTGACCCAGATGCTGACGGTTTACAATCCGGCTCCTGGCATTGTGCTGGAGGGAGAGTGGGAAGTTGCGCCCCATACCAGTGACCCACCCCATACCCCCGCCACCCATGCCTGGATCAGGATTGATCCAGGCCAATTCACAGGCAACCGCACGGAGTGTCAAATCACCGTGGATACCAGTAAACTGATGTCGAATCAGCTCTACAATCGAACCCTTGCCCTGCACACCAATTCTCTCCCCAAAACCTATCCGGTTTCGATACAAGTTCGCACTGCTGCTATCCCTATTGCTGGTCGGCAACTGCCTTTCACAGTGCTGATTGTGCTGCTGTTGCTTTCTCTGGGTACAGCCTGGATTGCCACAGCCATGGTTGCTGAAGCTGGGACTTTGGCTCAGGCTCCGACTGTGATCAACTTTGGAGCCCTGGCAGGAGCAGCGGTGGGGCTGGAAGCAGCAGCCTGGGGGATGAATGCAGCAGGTCGGGCCGATGGGGCGATCGCGGCTTTGATGGCGGGTGTGGGCCTGGGAGTGATAGCAATGCTGATGGCCTTGAGTGGAACGCTGGTGGCCGCAGGACCAGCAGTGGTGATCAGTGCTACGATCGGATTGGCCTGTGGTTGCCTGAGTGGAATCGCCATGGGTTTTGCGGTGGAAAGCCTGTTGGACAGAGGGATGGAACGAACTTTTGCAACAGCCTTGGTACTCCTGACCACGACTTTTGCAACAGCCCTGGGTATTGGCTGGAAACTGGGAGAAAGAGGCCCCCTCCTGACCCTGGTCACCGTCGCTACTGGCCTGGCTTTTACTGCTGTGCTACTCCATTTTTTACTGCAACGAACCAAGCTGCAGGCCAACCAGCGGCAGGCCGAACGTCATTTAATTAGACCTTGATGCAGAGTCTACCCTCATCCTCTGAATTGAAGCATCACCTCCAAACCTGGTTTGGCAGCGATGTCGGTATTGGGATCAGCCAGATTTCAGGTGACTATCCCCTGTTTCCCGAAGAAGTAGCCTATATCCGCAATGCCGTCGCCAAGCGACAAGCTGAATTTGCAACCGGGCGCTGGTGTGCCCGAGAAGCACTGGCCACGATCGGGGTTGCGCCGCAACCTCTCCCAGTCAGCCCCTTGCTGGCCCCCTGCTGGCCAGAGGGCACGATCGGTTCCATCACCCACGATCGGGATATTTGTCTGGCCATTGCCCTACCTGCCATACGCCACACGGGTGTGGGTATCGATCTGCTGCATCCGGATCAGCAGGTTGGTGCTGATCTGGCCCCTCTGATCGTCAATGCCTGGGAACAGCAGCACATTCTGACGCTCAATGCTCACCCTACCACCCTGAGATCGCTGTTCAGCATCAAAGAATCTGTAGTCAAGGCTATTTCCAAGTCCGTAGGACGGTTTATGGATTTGCTCGAAATTACGATCGACCTCCAGGAAACGGAATTCGCCGCCTCCTGTAATGCGGTAGCCGGACAGATCCATGGCTGGCATGTCCAGGTTGCCCATACCCTCCTGACCGCAGCAATATTTGATGCAGTTAATTGAATTGACGGCGAAAAAACGGAATCAGGGCCTCACTCACCTTTTCATGCCAGTCTTCCTGGGCATAGTGGCCCACTTCATCCAGCAGGGTTATTTCTCCCTGTTTGAGGGCATTTGCCAGCTCCCGTGCGGCTTCGACGGGCAGCCAGGGATCCCGAATCCCCCAGACTATTAAAGTAGGCTGCTGCCAGTGAGGCCAGCCCGCCTCAAGGTCTGCCATCGTTTGTTTCAGTTGCAGGTTCTGGATGGTTGCCAGCAGTGCCCGCCCTGCATCGGAGCTTTTCAGAAAGGGGCGACGATACACATCCAGGTCGGCATCATCCACCTGATAAGGGCCACCCCCTTCCAGAGTCCGGTCTACCAGCAAGGGATCCTGGGTCAACACATCCCCAATCAAAGGCAGCCCCAACTGCTGGATTTTCCAGGGCAGTTTGGCCGTTGTGGACAGAGGCGTATTAACCATGGCCAACCGCTCTACCCGATCGGGGTAACGGAGGGCATACTGTAGCCCCACCGACCCCAGAAATCCCTGGGTGACCAGGAAAACCCGTTCCAACTGGAGCGCCTGGAGCAACTCAGTCAAGGCATGCAGAAAAGCCTCAGGGGTATAGGCAAAGTCTCGCCGATCGGGCTGGGCCGAAAAGCCAAACCCGATCCAATCGGGGGCAATGGTGCGGAACCCCTGTTCTGCCAGGGCTGTCATCACATGACGCCAGCTATAACTTTGGGAAGGTAGGCCATGCAGGAGCAGAACTGGCAGAGGCTTGGCCTCACCGATGGGGGTTGCTTCCCGATAAAACCACTGCAGCCCCCCAACCTCAATGACATGCTCTTCAGTTGCCACGGTTAAACCTTTCTTAAACTTAAGCTTTTTGTTAGCTTACCCTAGACGGGGCACAGGCAGCGAATTGGACTCTGTCCCTTGGTGACCTATGTGCAAACCCTGAGGCGGGGAGACGCAGCGCATAAATTCCGCGACCTCCGCACCTCGGCGGTTTATTCCCTATCTAGGGCTGTATTTAGGCTTAAGCAATCACCAGAGCTTCGACAAGGTTAGCACCCGCTTGAGCTGCAGCAGCCAGTTTTGCCAGATTCTGGGGTTGCATCACTTCCAGGTAACGGGCGGCGAGGGCAGGGGGCAGGAATTCCACCATCAACCGATTTTCCACCCAGAACTCAATCACTTCAAATAAGTCATCCCGATTGCAGCGCACGGCCCGCCACCCTTCACGCGCCGCAATGCACTTGATGTCTTTTTCACTGGTGTTGACAGAAACTGCAATATGGGTGTCAGTGTAACGGTGGGGATGGGGATGCAGCGAAAAGGTTGCTTCTGCCTCTGTTCCCAACCCAGGAAGAATTTGACTGCCCAGAGGATAAATTTCCAGCATCGTTCCATAGGAATCACCCGTTGCCACCAGATAGCTACCGGGATTGGGAGGGAAGGGGGCTACAAAACCCTGCATAACTTCCGCCAAGACTGTTGCAACCCGCAGGGGATCGATCGCCGAAATGGATACGTGATGAAGCATTGTGTGTGGTTCCTCGAACAATGAATGCTTTTGAAAACACCCATGACGCGATTGACCATTTCGTATACCCTGACGGGATATGCCCCAAAATCACCCACCTAGGGGACCACTCCTCACCCAGGAGAATTACCGAACAAATTGGTGTCGCTCCAACAGGGTTTCACCAAAGTCAGGCACCCAGGCTACCCAGCGTCCATCTGTCTCTTCGCAAAGCAACAATGCTTCATCAAAGCTGAAGAGTGATAATGGATCTCGTAACCGAACCCAGGTATTGGGTTGGGGAACAAATCCAACCGCATCCGAGGTCAGATTCAACAAAGCAGAGAGAGATGAGGCTGGAAACATATCCATAAATTCCAATGCAATTCTGTATTAAAAACTACAAAATTATCCCTCCAGCAGACAAGCGATCGTTTCAGAGCTTTACAATCCAGCCCAGATCCATGTTAGGCTCCTGAATTGATCATCACGCACTTAAACTATGGCAGTTCCCCTGCCCCTTTCAGCAGAATACAATGACTTCCTGCGCGGGTTGAAAGAGCGCATCCGCAAGGCCCAGAGTCAGGCAGTCCTGGCTGTGAATCGGGAACTGGTTCTGCTCTACTGGCAAATTGGTCAGGAAATACTGCATCGTCAGCGACAACAGGGATGGGGTGCTAAAGTGATTGATCAACTGGCCAAAGATCTGGGCCGAGAGTTTCCCGAGATGCAGGGCTTTTCATCCCGAAATCTCAAGTACATGCGGGCTTTTGCGGAAGCTTACCCTGATGCGGGAATTGTGCAAGCGGTCCTTGCACAAATCACCTGGTATCACAACATTGCCCTGTTAGAGAAGCTAAAAGCCCCAGAAGAACGGCTCTGGTACGCCTACAAAACAGCTGAGCAGGGGTGGAGCCGCAATGTCATGGTATTGCAAATAGAAAGTGAGTTATACCAAAGGCAAGGGGGGGCCATCACCAATTTCAGACAGGTTTTGCCTGCTCCCCAATCAGAACTGCTCCAGCAAATGATCAAAGATCCCTACAATTTTGCTTTCCTCACCCTGGAGCAGGATCGCCTGGAACGGACGATTGAAAAAGCCTTGATCGAGCACATTCGGGATTTTTTGTTAGAACTGGGGGTAGGTTTTGCCTTTATTGGCAGTCAGTATGTGCTGGAAGTGAGCGGCAGGGAATATCGTCTGGATTTGCTGTTTTATCATGTTCGACTTCACTGCTATGTTGTGATTGATTTGAAAACAGGAGAATTTGAACCTGCTTTCTCTGGGCAGATGAATTTCTATGTGGCGGCGGTAGATAATCTGTTGCGATCGTCCCAGGATGAGCCGACGATCGGCATCATTCTCTGCAAATCTAAGGATAAGACAATTGTGGAGTACGCCCTCCAGGGATTGCAAAAACCGATCGGGGTATCGACCTACCGATTAGGCAGTGAGTTACCTGAACAGTTGCAGACCATTTTGCCCACTGTAGCCCAATTGGAGGTGGAATTAAATACGGTGATTACAGATATTCCTGGAGAGCCCCATGCGGAATCCTCTGCTTAGAGACGGCAATTCTCATTATGGCGAAAAGCTGTTCAAGTCCTGGAAATGCCGGTATTGTAGGGACATCTGAAAGAGCTAATGGGTCCAGATCTGTTGAAGCAGCCAGGGTTGTTTAACGAAGTTGTGGATTCCTTTCGCCAAGTGCTGTCATCGTTACCGGACAAGCGCACTGGCAGGAATACTCCCTATGGGATGGAAGATGCGGCCTTAAGCGCGTTTAGCCTGTTCTTCACCCAAACTCCGCCGTTTCTAGTGTTTCGTCAGGAAAATTTTGACGGGTCGAAGACCCGCAAAATTTAACCCCAATCAACAGACGAGGATCCCGGTCAGCCAAGACTGGGGTCCTCGTCTTATGGAGATCGGTGAAGTTGGAATCAGGAACTGGAATACCTTTAGGCTCCTTCCCAGGAATTCCAGGGAAATTGCACCCAGGGACTTGCGAAGCTTGCCTGCTCAAACTATCGCTGGGCCTTGAGCCCTGGCATACAGAATGCAGTTAGCCAATAATAGTCCGATAATAATCCGATATAATAGAATAAATAATTCTTTTTTATTTAATACCCTTGCCCACCCACCCTATGGAAACCTCCCTGCCTGCTATTGTGGTTGTCCCATTGTCACGGGAGGGGAAACCGCACCCCCGCAGCCGTCAGATCCAGTCTGAGTCCCCAGACCTCCGCCAGGTCCAGGTCCAGGAATTTCTGCAGCGCCCTACCCTGGCTCCCAACAGCCGCCAGGTCTATGCACAGGAACTTAAGCGCTTTCTGGGCTGGACGGACCTGACCTGGAAAGATCTGAGAGGTCAGCACCTGACTCAGTACAAACAATTCCTGGAAGCAGCCACCAGTCAACGAGGTAAGCCCCTCTCCACAGCCAGCATCAACAAGGCGATCGCCACGCTAAAAAGTTTCTTCAAGTGGATGGTGGCCACCTATCCAGACCTGATGAGTACGAATCCAATCCAGCGGATAAAGCTGGAGCAGATTTCCCCAGCGCCAGTCCAGGGCCTCGCTCCAGAAGACCTGGCCCAGATCTGGGCCGCTCTGAATACCCTGGAGGATACCCAACAGCGAGACACCGTCCTGGTCCATTTACTCTGCCATGGCCTGCGGGCTGGGGAGTTAGTTCGCCTCAATGTGGGAGATTTTGATGGCAGACTATTGCACCTGACGGGTCCGCAACCTGCTGCGACCCGCCTGGTTCCCCTGCGGCAAGCAGCCCAGAGCACGGTCCAGGCTTATCTCGACCAACGGTGTGAGCAGGGAGAGACCTTGACCCCCGATCGGCCTCTCCTGCTCTCCCATGGCCAGGGACGGCAAGGGGATCGCCTGAGTTACCATGGCCTCTATTTTGCGATCGTCCGCCTGGGGCAACGGGCCGGAATTCCCGATCTGCACCCACACCAGTTCCGCCACACCTGTGCCCTAGAACTGCTGCACCAGGGGGTAGACCCGATGCAGGTCATGTATCTGACAGGCTACAAAAGCGAGAAAACCTTCCAGCGGTATCTGCCCCATCGGTCCGAGGCTGCGGTGACGGCCTTCTACAAGGCTATGGGGGAAGGGCAAGCGGATCAATAGTGCCAGACCCACTACTCATCCTCAAATAGGTAATTGGCATCCAGGGAATCCAAAAAGCTGCTTTCTGGTTCAGGGTCCGCCGGATTTGGCGTTGGTTGTCCGGCCATGGCGGCTAACGGGTCCGCCGAGATCATTGGACTCTGCCACTCCAATCCAAAGGTCTGGGCCAGGTGGAAACGGTGCCGTTCCAGCAATAGCATGCAGTCTCTGGCGACCTGGTGCACCACTTTCGGGTCTGCCCCGGCCTGTTCCAGGGCAAAGGGCAGATAGAAGGCGGTGATGGCTTCTGCCGCCATCGATCGGCCATCTCCCACCAGGTGCTGATTGCGAATCAGATAGGAAAAAACTTGATGCAATTGGGTCCCCTCTGCCGGGGCTAAGCGTAACTCCAATTTCTTTGCAGCCATAATAACGGGTTCTACAGAATCGCACTAAACTTTTCTATGACCTGATCGTCTGAGGGAGGACTCACCTTTGCTTTGCGGGCAACGGTCTGAGCTGGCTGTTGCTTCACCTTTAAGAGCAGGGTCTGCAACCCAACGAAGGCATCCAGCAAGCGGATTGTTAGGGAATCCTCTAGTTTCCCTTTGCACAACGGATCTGCCGCGAGGGCTTTGCTCAACTGCTTCTGCAGCCGATCGGCGAAGGAGAGGTGGTCGCTTAAGCCAAACTGCTCGAAAAAGGTCACCAGTTCTGCTTTAATCACAGGCAATGCCCCGCCAGCAGCCACAATCTCAAACTCTCCGCCCGGCAATGCCCCCTGCAAATGGTCAGCCACCATGCGCCAGTATTCGCCTCTGGCCTCTGCCACTGCCTGAATCGTGCTTCTGGGTTTAAGGGAGCCTTCAAACCGGTAAGTCTGTTTCCCTAGAGCCACGATTTCCACTAGCCCTTCTGTGGTCGGCTCGACAGACAGTTCCCGGGCCAGCACCTCCACAGCTTTGACAAAGCCAGGCCCGCTGCTGGTGGAGGATTCTAACTGCAATGTAGAACCGGCAAAGGTGAGCACACTCAGATTGCGGTGGCCAAACATGAGCGCCACGATCTTCAAAGAGCTGGCTGATTTATTTTGGGAGAGCAACTCAGCCCGCCGATCGCGCACCAGACCCATCCCTTCAATCTGGATATCAAGTCGGGTGAATTCTACCTGAAGGGGCCGTCCTCGAAAGCTGTACTGCCGAGCCTCCTGCTCCAGCAACTGGGCAAAGGACTCCCGATCGGCGTACTCTGCTACCGGCAGAGCAATGCCCAGGTTGCACTGAAACTGAGCTGGCAGGTTCAGGGTTTCCTGCAAAATCCCCAACACCCCCAGGACTCGCACCAACCCCTGTTCTGCTTTCCGTTGCTTGATGGCGCTGCTGCCATTCAGTTGTTCGGCCAGGGTACCCACGGCGATCCAGTCTTCTCCCTGCTGCACCCAAGCCAGGTCTTCTGGGGGAGCATCCGAGTTGGCATCCAGCAGGTTCTCCAATCGCTTGGCAGAAAGGGTGCAGAGTTTGGGCGACATCAGAAAGATGCGGGGTTGTTCCTCATGGAAATAGAGCACCTTGATCAGGGATGAGCCCAGATCAACGAAGAGAGAAAGAGGGGGGGAGGTCGGCATAGCGGCAGGTTGGATAAAATTGGATAGAATTGGATAAATGGGGGTTCTTTTAGGTCAATTTGACAATCATACTACTCTGAAGTCAAGACCTGGTTGGAAAAAGTTGGAAAGCCTCTGGGAAGCCTATCGAGGGTGGTGGCCTGGAAAAGTTGGCGAAAAATAGCTGAGACAATTCTAAATTATACCGGAGGTACAGGCAAGGCTTGTATCCCCGGTATAATTGTTGGTTGTATCAGAGATACAAGTCAGGGTTTAATCCCTGATTACACTCTCTGGGATGATTCTGCTCCCTAGCCCCTTTGGTGACCCTTCGTGAATGACTTAACTCATGTATTAAATAGTTTTGAGCTTTCTCCCTGAGCGATCGGAGGGAGAAAGCTCACCGTTGACAGCATGCATTTATCCCTTGTACAAGATAGGCTTGTATAGTCCGAAGTAGTACAATAGATACATGGGATATAAAAAACATTCCCTACATCACTTGTACAACCCTGATTTGTTCAGTAGGATTTGAAAGAGATTCTATCCAGGCTGGTCATGGCAAAACTTAAGGCTAAAGTTCCCCCCCCGGTTTTCCCTCCCGTGCTGACTTCCCTTTCCCTGGCAGGGGGGCAGGGAAAAACAACCCTTTCCCTTTTCATTGGGCGATTGGTAGCCCTGGAGGGACCTGTTCTTTTTGTAGATGCCGATCCACAACATTCCCTGACAACATTTTTAGGCGTCGATCCCGCCACTCGTCCCAATCTGCTGGATCTGTTGACGACTTCCCCCAAGCAGCTCTCCCTGCAGGATGCGATCCATCCCGTTCCCGATCACGAGAATCTATTTTTGATTCCCTCCAACTCTTCCTTAGAAACCGCCAATATCGCCCTGGCCAATTCCGGCTTGAGCCTGTTCTCGCTGCGCGATCGGTTAACTCAGGCCGATGAACTGCTAGAGGGTAAGCCCTTACTGAGTTCCTTCAAATTGGCGATCGTGGACCCCTGCCCAACTCAATCCCATCTGGCCTTGACCAGCTTGGGAGCTGGGACTCTCTGGATCATCCCAGCCGAGGCCAATGTCAAAGGCACGGAGTCCCTCATTACCACCCTGGAACTGATTGACAAGTATCAAACCAAGCTGGCAGACAGGCATTTACTGGGAGTCGTCCCATTTCGGGCCCGCTGGACTGGCCTGCATCCGACTCAAACCACCAAAGACAATATCGAAGTCATGCGGGAGGTGGTCGGGGAGGAAAACGTCCTGCCCCACATCCTCGATAGTGAGGTGTACAAGCGCGCGATCGATCAGCGTTGCCTCCCCCGAGACCTGAATAAACCGGATCTGGAATACCCTCTGGAAAAGCTCCTGGAACGCATCCGTCCTCACTTTACCTCTTGAACAAACTAGCTTTGTATACCTTGTGCAAGTCTAATTTGTACAGTAGATACAATTCTATCCTGTGCAATAGATAAAGTAATCCTTTTTCTGACCCAAGAGCCTTTACCAGTAAAGAAAAAATAAGAAACATTAATTGTACAAGCAAGCTTTGTATCACCCATACAGCTCTGACTTGTATCACTACTAATCCATATCAATAATCTGATCAAGGATTGCTTATGACCCCCTCTGACCCCAACTCAAATAGTGTGCTCCAGAGCATCCGGCAACGTCGCTCCAAGCCCCCGATCGTGTTGCCCGCACAGCCTGATCCCTTTTCAACCGCCCCTCTCCCTCTGAGTGTTCAGCCTGAGCCAACCCCTGCAGTAGATCCCCCACAGGTTTCATCCACTCCGACTGCCAACGCCACCTTCATGGCAGAGCAGGTCCAGCCGGAACGGGTATCCCTGCCAGAAGTTCCCCCCACCTTGAAAGATTTTCGAGTCCGGATAGAGCCGGACCTCTACGAACAGTTGCGGGAACTGTGTGACGAATATCGACTGGATAACTCGACCCTGGTCGAGAGCCTGTTTATGGTGGCCCAAGCTAATCCCCAGTTTCTGGAGCAGGTGATCAACACAGCCCTGGCCCACCAGGAAAAGCGGGATGAAGATGCCCGCCTGCGCTATGTCCATGGCCTCCTATCCAGAAATCATCCCGAGGAGGGCAAGAAACAACGCACGATGTCTACCCATTCCAAGCAACGGCGGCGTTAACAGGCCCATCCCTTACTCCAGAGCCTGCACGCCGCGCTAGCAGTTCCAGACTGTGAGCTTCAATACATCTGTGAACGCATTATTGCTGTAAATCAAACACATTGTTGCCTTTCGGAGTGCTATGCCTACGTTGCTCGTCAAAAATATCCGAACGCTGGTTACGATGGATGCCAACCGACGGGAAATTGGCCATGCAGCTCTACTAATTCGAGACAATATCATCGAGCAGGTAGGGACAACACTGGAGCTACCTCAAACAGCAGATGAGGTGCTTGATTTACAGGGACAGCACATGGTCCTGCCGGGGCTTGTCAATACCCACCATCACTTTTACCAAACCCTCACCCGTGCCATCCCCGCAGCGCAAAATTGTGACTTATTCAATTGGCTACAAACCCTTTACCCCATTTGGGCTAAGCTGACTCCAGAATCCATTTATGTCAGTGCCCAAATGGCTGCCGCTGAGTTGATCTTGTCAGGTTGTACAACGGCCAGCGATCACCTCTATCTCTATCCCAATGGGAGTACGCTAGATGATGAAATTCGAGCCATCCAGCAAATTGGGCTCCGCTTCCATGCGAGTCGTGGCAGCATGAGCCTGGGGCAAACCCAGGGCGGACTGCCTCCAGATAGCATCGTCGAGCAAGAAGCCGATATTTTGCAAGATAGCCAGCGGCTGATTGAGCAATATCATGACAATGCCCGCCATGCCATGCTCCGGATTACCCTTGCGCCCTGTTCCCCCTTTTCGGTATCACCAGATTTGATGCGGGAATCAGCCGCCCTGGCCCGATCGTATCCCGGCATCCGGCTCCACACCCACTTAGCAGAAAACAAGTCGGATGTGGACTACAGTTTAGCGACCTTTAATATGACCCCCGGTGATTATGTTGAATCGGTTGGCTGGTTGGGTGAAGATGTCTGGCATGCCCATTGTGTTCAGTTAGACGATCGGGCCATTCAAGCTTTTGGCAAAACGGGAACGGGGGTTGCCCATTGTCCCTGCAGTAACATGCGCCTCGCCAGCGGTATGGCTCCCATTCGCAAAATGCTCAATCACCAGGTCCCTGTAGGCTTAGGAGTAGATGGATCGGCTTCCAATGACACCTCCAACCTGATCAGCGAAGCCCGAACTGCTTTTCTGATGGCCCGAGTGCGGGAACTAGATGCCACCGCAATGACGGCGCGAGAGGCCTTGGAATTGGCCACGCTTGGCGGTGCAAAAGTGCTGGGCCGGGACGATATTGGCTCTCTGGCCCCTGGTATGGCCGCAGATTTTATTGCCATCAACCTCGATCGGCCTGAATTTGCAGGAGCCCTCCATGATCCGATCGCAGCCATGATTTTCTGCCAGGTCAATACGGTAGATTACAGCTTTATCAATGGCAGAAAAGTGGTCGATCGGGGGCAATTAACCACGCTCGAACTGGCAACATTGGTTGAAAAACACAATCACCTGGCTGCCCAGCTCATCGCCTAATCACTGGATTTTGGCCCAACCTCCTGCTTGAATGCAGGGCTGGCAAAGTTGGCCGGGTCCTGATCTCGCCGATGCTGCACCGGAATGGGTGGACCCTGCCTATCCCCGGCCAAGGCAGCAGTCTGCTCCAGGGCTTCCCGCAACCGCTTGGCCGCATAGATGGACATGTCTCGGGGGACGCTGATCCGATCGCGTAAATATCGCAGGGCTACATCAGACCCCGGCGGCGGCGTGCAGACCTCACCCGTGATCAGGTAGGTGAGGGCACAGCGCAGGGCTTCATCGAACAATCGATCGTCGGCAGGATTCACCCGAATCAGATTGGCTCGATGCTTGAGAACCCGATGCAATGCTTCCATCCGGGAGGTTTCCGGTTCCGGATAGGCAACATCCGGCAAGCCAAACCAGGGACCGTGATCCACCCGCGCCTGATTGAGCCGGGTCTGGGGTTCCCCATTTTCCCAGCACCCTCCCATCTGGGGTGGTAAGTCATGGGCATGGGTATGGAAATCACTTTGGGTCCCCCGGTAGGTGGGTCGGCTTTCCATGGCGGCAAACCAGGCGGCAAGCTGCGGATTTTCTTCCCTGAGGGCGTAGCCCTTGTAGTAGAACAGACTGGCATGCATACGTTCCACATAGGGGGTGAAGATGACATCGGCAGTGCCAAACTCTTCCAGGAAGTAGGGGCCTGGAGTACTGGCCAGCGCTGCTTCGACCCTGGTTACAACTTCTTGGAACTGCTCCCGACTACGTTGCTCCTGCGCCGGGGAGCCAGATGGATAGCAAAGCCAGGTACACCAGACTCGGAATAGCAGCCGCTCCAGTCGCCGCAGGGGTATCACGGTGGGGTCTTCCATCCCTGCTCCCAGTGGACCAAAAGCCCGTTCCAGAACCAGCAAAATGTCGTCGCTCTCTGTAGTCAGGCGGCCATCCAGTTCCAATGCCGGTAACATGCCCGATCGGACCTTGCGTTTGTACCAGTCTTCTTTCTCCCCGTAGCAAAACATGGTCACTTTTTCGATGCGGTAGGGGATCTGTTTCTCCTCCAGCCACAGCCAAACCTTCTGGCAGTAGGGGCACCAGGCATGGTGGTCGCGGTATAAAGTCACCCGGACATCCGCTTCGGAGCACCCAAACAAGCGTAACCGGGCCTGAGCATTGGTTGGGCCATTCACCGGATCCAATTCAAAGTCTGTTAGCGTTTCCAGTTGTGGCCAACTGCAGGGGGGAGTGGTCATAGCAGTGTAGGTCTTTAAGGGGCTCAAAGTTAATAGCTTACAGCAGTTTTCAATCGCTGCCTGTGATATCTGACCACAGGCATAGCAGACAAAATAAAACTCAGCATCGGCGGGGAAATCGGCTTCCGAAACTTTGGTCTCTGGACCTCGTGCAGTGATCATCATCTGGCCGTTGAAGGTGGCCTCTACCTGGCGATTTCTTGGTGTCAAATTATAGCGATCGCCACTGGCGCAAATACAGAACGGCTATGAAGGCAATGGCAATCAGGACCAGTCCTGTATAGTTGACTACGGCCCAACCCCAATCATTGAGCAAGCGGCCTGAGAGAAAAGTCATGAATGCCACAAAGCTGAGCATGAGAAAGTCATGGGTTGCTTGGGTTTTAGCCTGTTCCGTTGGATTGTAAGCCTCCGTGAGCAATGTAGAGGACCCAATAAACATAAAATTCCAGCCAATCCCCAGCAATAACAATGCCCCAAAAAAGTGCACTGCTTCCGTCCCAGCCAGATTGATCCCAATACACAAGCCATTCAGGAAGATCCCGATTAAGATCATCGTCAATACCCCAAACCGGGTAATCAGGTAGCCCGTAAACAGGGACGGTGTAAACATGCCCAACACATGCCACTGGATGACAGCAGCGGTGGTGTGAAAAGGATGATGAACGGCAGTCATGGCCAGGGGCGTTGCCGTCATCAACAGGACCATAACGCCATACCCAATCATGCTGCCCATTACTGCCACAATAAACACTGGCTGTTGCACGATCGTCCCTAATTCCCGTTTACTGTCCTGTTGGTTCTGTTGTAGCAATGGGGGGAGTTCAATCAGGCTGAGGATCAGCAGGGTAAGGAGTTGCAGCAGGGCGATCGTCCCTAATCCCCCTGTGAAGGTGACCGGCAGCAGATTTTTAGTCCAGGTAGCTAGGGCAGGGCCAAGGAAGGCAGCAAGGATGCCACCTGCGATGACAAAGGAAATGGCGCGAGAGCGGAAGGATTCGGTTGCCACATCTGCAGCCGCAAAGCGGTAGTAACTGACAAACCCGTTAAAAATGCCATACAGCAGCGTTGCCCCATTGAACAGGACAAAGCTGTGATCGAGGATGGCATAAGTTCCCAAAACTGCACCGCTCAAGCCCAACAATGCCCCCACCATGAAACCGAGCTTACGCCCCCACCACTTCAAAAGAAAGGCAGCAGGAATTGTGGTCAGCATCGTGGCCAGTTGCAGCAGTGCCAGGGGTAATGTGGCCAGAGACTTGTCTGTAGCCAGGCTAGCTCCGATCAGTGCGGCAATGGTAAACAGGACGATATTACCGGTGACAGCCAGAGCCTGACAGAGGACCAGCAAGAAGACGGTTTTTTTAACTGGAGTCATGGTGATGCTATCCAACGATCGATGAGCTTGATTCGGAATCTTGGGTCACCAGGGGCGATTCAAGCCCTAATTGCCAATGTCCCGGAGCTTCTAATCTACCGGATCATGCAGGGCAGCATACGGGATGATGATCGAGAGTAAGCCCAATTCCGGCAGTTCGTGAATTTCTAAGGGAGGGGAAGCCAGCACTCTTCCTGCGACAGGTCCGATCACTCCCTAGTTTCTGCGGGGACACTTTGTGAACGACTCCGTTCAGGGAGTTTGAGTGACTTCCAACCTACGCCCATTTTGCATCGCTCTCCATTCGAATGGTTTCAATGCTCGAAGCATTGTTGATCAAGCAGATTTAAACGCAGGGGCTGCACATTTGAATGTTCTCTATGCTTAAAGCATTGTCCATAGAGCTTATTCGAATGCATGGGTTGCACATTTGAATGTTCTTTATGCTTAAAGCATTGTCCATAGAACGCATTCAAATGCATGGACTAACAGTTTGAATGCAGCGTCATCCGTTACATTGAGATCGGTAGTGGAAAAGAATGAGATCGTATCTCCATTTGCCTGCACCCGATGCAGTTGTGCCGTTGCAGCTAGCCATGCGATTGATGTTGAGGTCGATCGCACTTGTTTAAGCAGCATTGTCTGGGCCTGGGAGAGGGGGCGATCGGGGCTCATTAAGTCTTTGAGTGCCAGGGTGCTCAGGCTCAGCAATAACTTGAAATTATTTCCCTAGTATAGAAATATAAAAATACGCGGAGCTTTGCTGTAGATCCAGCTATCTGGGGTGGATCTACAGCAGAGTATTCGTTGATTCACCCAATACGGATGGATCTACAGAAATACTCTGTACAATAAATTGTTAGCTGGCTCTATGTCGAGTTTTTGCACCCGTGGTTCGAGGTTGTGTATCAGTCCGAAAGCACCCAAGAGGTTGTTGGGGAAGACGGCAGCGAGGGACGATAGGTGATGTAGTGTTATCAGAAATGCAGGTTCGGGATCTCCGGAACTAATTGAAGAATTGTTATGCTGAGGTAACTGTAAATTAGAGTAATTTTGGAAAGGAGTTTTACTGAATTGATGACTGAAGAAATCAAAAGTGGATTGGGTTCAGCAGTCGGTGAAATTGTTAAAGCTGTAGCAGTCCCTCCAGCCAAAATTATAGGTTCCTGGTTAGGAGAGATCCTTTCAATTAATTACTCTCAATGGAGAGTTAAGCAAGCAGCCAAAGTAGTAGAGGGTGCTGGAGAAATTCTTGCAGAACTAGGCTTAGAGCCAACAGTTTGTAAGCCTAAAGTATTGTTGCCATTAATTGAGCAAGCTTCTTTAGAAGATGATGAAGATTTAACTAGAAAGTGGATGGGGCTTTTAGCCTCTTCTGTAACTGGAGATTCTATACATCCGAGTTATCCCAAAATCCTCTCTGAACTTGTTCAAAGCGAAGCCAAAGTAATTGATTATTTGTACTCCTTAGAGGTAGCCTTTGAAGCTCTTAAAGGAGACAAAACCACTGATGGAAGAGAGAAACGGCAGCAGGCTCTAAAACAATTTCGCCTAAAGCAACTTAAAGAATCTGTAGCCCTTAATGATGAAGTCTTTTCTCAGTCAATTGATAACTTGTTAAGGCTTAGGCTTTGCAACCATCCCGAAGAATATGAAGATTATGAGGTTGTAGTCGATACATCTTTAGATAGTGATGAATTGGATGTACGTACTGAATCAATCACAAATAACTTTACTGACACTGGAGCTATTCGGCTTACAAATTTAGGGAAGAGTTTTGTGAAAGCCTGTCGTGGTCCCCAGTCTTAACACAACCTGGTTATCCTGGCACTGCCAGCTAACACTTCACGGCAGCGGACGGTCGAAAGCTGCTGGTGCTTAGTTCAAGGGTATCTACCGCCGCTGCGTTTTGCCGTTAGGTTTCAGGGAAATAAACCTTGCCCATTTAAAAGAAAGATCTACTTCAGGAGGTTAGATTAATTTTGTTGTGTTCGAGCAAGGTTAAGATCTGGCAATAAAGCAGGCAATAGTGCCTTATTAACTCAATGGCGGCAAAAGCAAGAGCGACAAGTCTTAAAGTTATCAATCTGCGCTTGTATTTAAACAAAACAGTCATATTCAATTTCATGGAGATAAAAACTTGGCCAATTATTTATCTCGTAGTGGCATCCCACAATGGACACATCAGATTAATACATAAAGTCTTGAATGAGTGAGTGCTTGATTGGAGGATTTTTTTTGTGACAAATTTTAGTGAAGCAATAAAATGAACTGGCAAGAATACCAAGATGCTGTTGGCGAGCTTTATGCACAAATGGATAATATTGGAAATGTCCGCAAAAACATTACCTTGCCAGATAAAATCACGGGACAAGCTAGACAAATTGACGTTTGGTTAGAGTACGAGCTGAAAGGGCATACGATTAGTATTTTAATTGATGCAAAATATCGAAAAGAAAAATTAGATGTCAAAGATGTAGAAGAGGTTTTTGCGCTGGCGAATGCAGTTGGTGCAGATAAAAGTGTTATCGTTGCACTCAGCGGTTGGACTGAGCCAGCTCAGATTAAGGCTGAATCTATAGGCATGGATTTAAAGCTGTGGACGTTGGATCAAGCTTTGAATGCGACCGTTCCCAATAAGAAAGTAAAGTTTCTCTTATCACTCTTAGATAGTGAAGACGAACGTTACAAACATCAGGCAATTAATGACCTAGCTGAATTCGGAATTGATGCTAGCATTGCGATCCCTCAGTTAATTAAAATTTTAGAAGAAAAAGACAAGCAATTATCTAACTCTGCGTCAATTGCGCTATCGAAAATTGGTGTAAAATCTGTTGCTTCTCTGGCTAGTTTGCTTGATAGCAATGATCTTGATATTAAGAGAATAGCAGCAAGTACGCTTGAGCAAATAGGAGAACAAGCAAGGGAAGCGATCCCTCAACTTATTAAAGTGATTGAGGATAATGATTCTGATGAAGAAGTTCGTTGGTATGCAGTAATTACTATTGGGAAGATTGGTATACCAGCAAAAGGAGCGATACCAAGCCTAATCAAAGCTCTACAAGATCCTGAACCCGGCGTTCGAGCATGGTCACTTTACGCCTTAGGTCAAATGAGGGAATTTGCAAAAGATGCTGAATCAATCATTCTCGAATTGATACCGCAAGAACTTCCTAATGCAATAGGCAATAGCGTTTTCATGGCTGGAGTTGAGGCATTGGATGCGATTGGATTTGACATTGATGTAATTTCAGTTGCTAGTCCTGAAGATACAAGTGTTCAAACAGCTAGAGAATGGGTCGTTGCTATTAGGGAATCAAATTTTAGAGCTAAAGAATTAAAAAGAGAGCAGGCAAAGAACCAAGGCTCAATAATTTTAGAGTGGCGACGTCCCCTAAGTGTTGGTACTCCACCACAAAAAAGCTTAGAGCAATTTCGTAAAGCTCATGGAGAAACCTAACAATCGCCATGCAGCGGACTTGTGGGTATAGTTGGTGCTCAAATAGGGGTGTAGGTCGCCGCTGAAGGGGAACGTTAGCCTGCTTTTAATCTTGGCTAGGACGGTACTCCAAATTCTTTTGTCAGGCTTCTGAGGTTGCTGTTTTTGAAATTTGTGAGGTTTAATAAAGAGAGTCAACAAAGTAAAGATGAACGTTTATCAGAAATCCTTCAAGCTAATTCTGGCAGGCAATACCAACGTGCCTGCAATGATAAACGCTATCATTAGGGCTACTCTACAAGCTCGAACTCTATCACTTTTGAAAAGGCGAGTTCAACAAGATGGAGAATGACTAGTACGATATGCAGCGGTGCGAGGAATATCTGATAAGTTTCCAACTGCACCAGGCATTTTTGAGTTGCTCTGTGAAGTCGTGGAAACTGATCCATTCGTGCAGCAGCACTTTCACGATCTCCATAGTCCTCGATTTTGCGCTCTGAAAGCTCTCCTCACCCACTATCCCACCCATACCAAAACGATCTAGCTGTTGCGCGATCGCGCCCTCAATGATCCGGACGAACAACTGCGGCAATGGGCATAGGAGCAATTGCAAAAGATGGAAAAGCATCAAGATTAATACAAACGCGAGCGAGACGCTCGCACTGGTGGGGGGATGAATGGAATGGAATGATGATTGGTGATGGTTTGAGGGAAATATATGATTTGAATTCTGTAGGTTTTATGACCCCACCCATCTATTTTGTTACCTTTTGTACCTGGGAGCGTCTGGAGTTAAATCTTGCAGCGCGGCAAGTTGTGATGGAGGCTTGTCAGTATTTTCATGGAGAAAGGTACGTTATTTTTGCAGGTGTTGTGATGCCCGATCACGTTCATCTGCTGATTCAGCCGTGGCTGAAAAATTCAGGAAAATGCTGGACAATTGGCAGTATTTTGCACAGTATCAAAGGATTTAGTAGCAAGCAGATTCCGTCGGTGATGCCCCATATCGGTAAGGTATGGCAAGATGGTCGCCATGAACGGAGGATTTCCGGCGATCGCCAGTTTCAAGCCACGCTGAACTACATTCATCAAAATCCTGTAGCATCAGGTATTGTCAGTTCTTCGGAGTTTTATCCGTATCTCTGGAGCGATCCTTCCAGTGCGAGCGTCCCGCTCGCGTTCTAGCAACAAGCAATCAATCTAGTTAATTAGATTCGGAGAAAAACCCCATGACAGATTCCACCTCAACCCTGAATGGTGCTCAACTTCAGATCTATGAAAGACAGCAATTAGACGAAGTTTTTTCTAGAGCTAAACAAAACTGGAAAGGGTAGGAGATCTCCCGTCCCAAAATCCTGGAGTTATTGTATGGCAAAGCCATCAATGATCCTGATGACCAACTGCGAGAATGGGCACAGGAACAGTTAAAAATACACGATGCAAAAATAAAAATGGGGGTAAGTTCCAATGGCTGAGAATACTGTGAAAGTAGATATTTCATTTCAATCATTGTTGCAAGCAATTTCATCACTAGGCGTTGCTGAAAAACATCAACTTTTGGAACTTTTGGAAGCGGAATTATTCCCCGATGATGAAGATTCGACCGAGGACATTGCTGAGATTCAATCTGCCCGTGCTGACTACACAGCAGGGGATTACATGACCTTTGATGAATATAGGGCGAAACGGGCAGAGCGATCGGCATGACCTACACCATCAACCACTACAAACCACTGATCCTGCTTTGTACAGCAAACTTATAGCAGCGAAGGCAGCAAGGCAGCAGATAGGATCGTGATCGTTCGCTATCAAGCCGATGCCGATTTAAACCAGGCAATTGTCACAGGGGTTCTACGACGAGAACCAACAATTGACTTTCAAACTGCCTTTGCCGCTGGATTTGAGGGTGTTAAAGATCTAGAAGTATTAGCGATTGCTGCACAGCAGGGACGTATTCTTGTCAGCGGACGGTTAAGAGTAACTGGCGCTGAGTTCGAGGTTATCTGCCGCCCCGCTGATTTGAGCCGTTATGCTGCAAGTCCTCAGCGGGGACAAATATTTGAGGATTGCCTATTGGTATTCAGCATCAGGTGTTACGTCCAGCCATAACTCCACCATCTACGTTCCATGTAGCTCCAGTTACCCAAGAAGCTTGATCAGAAAGTAAAAAAGTCACAGCCCCCGCAACATCAGTCGGTTTTCCAACTCGCCCAATTGGATGAAAGCTATTGAAGCCTTGTAGCGTTGTGTGAATTTCCTCTGGTTTGATAAAAGCCTCATAGATAGGTGTTTCCACTACTGCTGGAGCAACGGCATTAACACGAATTTGATACTGCGCTAAGTAGGTCGGAGGGATAAAGTATAAGATAGATTTGGCCCTCTACTGGTTGTCTCTAGTGCCTGCCCCCTTACGAATCAAACTGAGTGACGAGGAAGACCGCACCCTGGCTGAACTGAGATTAGCCACGACCGTGCCGCAACGAACCCGAGACCGTGCCCATATGCTGCGGCTGAATGCGCAAGGATGGACCGCCCCGGCAATCGCCGAGGTCTTTGAGTGCCATGAACATACGG
>NZ_MQTZ01000024.1 GCF_001939115.1 Leptolyngbya sp. 'hensonii'
CCTTTACCAGCGGCACTTGCAGCGAATTTACCCGGTGGTGGTGTTTTCCTTTGATGAACCCTATCGGGAAGAACCCCATCAGCATCGAGTGGAGTTTCCAGTCTCAAGGTGCTGGAGTTCAAATTTGCCTCGATTCAGGTGAATCGCCTCAACTGGCGGGATTACCTCAGTACGGCCAACCCGGTGGCCGCAGCGTTGAGGAGCAAGATTCGGATTTAACCGACTGATAGACCCCGGGTGAAAACRCAATGTCTGCGATTGCTGGCCACCCTGCGGTTGGAACCCGCCCGCATGCGGTTGATTTCCAGTTTTGTGGACACTTACTTGCCGTTGAATCCACAGGAGGAGCAGGTGTTTGAAGCTGAGATTGGTAGACTGGAGGAAAGGGAGCAGCGGGGCGTTATGGAGATTGTCACCAGTTGGATGCAACGAGGCATTGAACAGGGCATTGAACAGGGCATTGAACAGGGCATTGAACAGGGCATTGAACAGGGCATTGAACAGGGCATTGAACAGGGCGAACGCAAGCTCCTCCTGCGTCAACTCACCCAGAAGTTGGGTGCTCTACCCGATCGCACCATCGCCCAAATCCACACCCTGACCCTGGAGCAACTGGAAACCCTGGCACTGGCATTGTTGAACTTCTCGACGATCGCTGACCTGGAAGCATGGCTGGAGAATGTTGTCCTGTTGCCAGGAAGAACAGACGATCGCTCTTGAGTCTGGATGAATTATCCAGGCAAAGACTGGGTGCAAGCAAAAATAACTGTTCTCTGAACCAGGGCCAGGATAAGGCAACGGCCCTGTGACAGGCGATGCTGAACATGAAACAGAAGCATTCCAACCCCAGAGCCTGGGGGCTGATTAGGGGAGATGCAGGGCTACTGTAACTTTTGAAAAACATCAGTCATCAACTATATAGCTGAGAATTTATAATGTGGCCATAGAAATTTGGTGTCCCCCATGTCTCTCCATCCCTTGGGTACGACCAAACGCTCCGCTTCCATTCTTTCCCTGTTGATTCTCCTGATTGGCCTCAGCCCTGCCCTCTCTGCTACCATCCTGACCGAGCAGGTCCAACCCCCATCAGCCCTGCAACTGGCCCAGGCGCAAGACTCCCGCAAAGTTGAGGCTGACCAACTGCTGGACCAGGGAATTGAGCAGTACAACACCAGTCAGTTTGAAGCAGCCATGCAGTCCTGGCAACAAGCCCTCAACCTCTACCAGGAACTCAAAGACCGGCTGGGGGAGGGGAATGCCCTGGGCAATCTGGGCGTTGCTTACTTTTCTCTGGGCAATTATCCCAAGGCGATCGAGGTTCAGGAACAGAGTTTAGCCATTGCCCGGGAACTTAAAGACCGGTTGGGGGAGGGGCAATCCCTCGGCAATCTGGGCAATGCTTACGATGCTCTGGGCAATTATCCCAAAGCGATCGAGGTTCAGGACCAGCGTTTAGCCATTGCCCGGGAACTCAAAGACCGGCTGGGGGAAGGAAAAGCCCTCGGCAATCTGGGCAATGCTTACAAGGCTCTGGGGAATTATCCCAAGGCCATTGAGCTTCAGGAACAGAGTTTAGCCATTGCCCGGGAAATCAAAGACCGCCTTTGGGAGGGGCAATCCCTCGGCAATCTGGGCAATGCTTACTATGCTCTGGGCAATTATCCCAGGGCGATCGAGGTTCAGGAACAGAGTTTAGCCATTGCCCGGGAACTCAAAGACCGGCGGGGGGAGGGGAATGCCCTCGGCAATCTGGGTAATGCTTACTATTCTCTGGGCAATTATCCCAAGGCTATTGAGCTTCAGGAACAGAGTTTAGCCATTGCCCGGGAAATCAAAGACCGGCAGGGGGAGGGGAATGCCCTGGGCAATCTGGGACTTGCACGATTTAATGCTGGCCAACTCCCCCAGGCAGAACAGGATTTACTGGCTGCGATTGCAGTCTTTGAGTCCTTACGCGACAGGCTCACCGATAGCCAGAAGGTTTCCATTGCCGATACCCAATTCCAGGCTTACAACAACCTGCAACGAGTTCTGATTGCTCAAAACAAGGTGGGACCTGCCCTGGAGATTGCCGAACGGGGGCGGGCCAGGGCCTTTGCCGAATTGCTGGCAAAACGCACCCAGGGACAGGAAACACTCACAATTCAGCCCATCCAAATGGCCGCTATCCAGCAAGTCGCCAGGGAGCAAAAGGCGACGCTGGTGGAGTATGCCAATATTTATGATGAGCAACTCTTCATCTGGGTGGTGAAACCCACAGGTGAAGTAGTCTTCCGTCAAGTAGACTTCAAACCCCTGCAACAGCAGAAAACCTCTCTGGGTAATCTGGTGGCGGCGGCCCGATGCCTGGGGGCTGTAGGCTGTGAAGAGGCGATGGCCTCCAGGGGCAGCCAACCTGTGGCGTTCAACGTGGCCCAGGGCGATCGCCAATTTGGTAAAGCTCCTGTCACCACCATCAAGAACGAATACCTGCAACAGTTGCACAAGTTGTTGATTGCCCCGATCGCGGATCTGTTGCCCAAAGATCCGAACGAACGGGTGATCTTTGTGCCCCAGGGAAGGATGTTCCTGCTGCCCTTTGCAGCTCTCCAGGATGAACAAGGCAAGTATTTAATCGAGAAACATACGATCGCGGTGTCCCCTTCCATTCAGGTGTTGCAGTTAACCCACAAACAACGCCAATTTTCTACAAAGACAGGCAATGTTTTGCTGGTTGGTAATCCCAAAATGCCTTCTGTCATCTACAAACCAGGTGACCCCCCCGGAGACCTTCTGCCCTTACCTGGTGCTGAGCAGGAAGCCAAAGCCATTGCTAAACTGCTCAATGTGCCTGCATTAATTGGTGCTCAAGCGACGAAGGTAGCAGTGCTGAAACAGATGCCCCAGGCCCGGATCATTCATCTCGCCACCCATGGCTTATTGGATGACCTGGGTGGAGTGGGTGTGCCAGGGGCGATCGCCCTGGCTCCCAGTAGTTCCGCTCCGAATGATGGCCTGCTGACTGCTAATGAACTGCTAGATCTAAAACTGAAGGCGGAATTGGTCGTGCTGAGTGCCTGTGATACCGGCAAGGGCAAGATTACCGGGGATGGTGTGATTGGATTGTCTCGATCTCTGATCACAGCGGGTGTGCCCAGCGTCATCGTCTCCCTCTGGAAGGTGCCGGATGCCCCGACGGCTGAGTTGATGACGGATTTCTATCGCTATCTGAACCAGGGCCGGGACAAGGCGACGGCCCTGAGACAGGCGATGCTGGATACGAAACAGAAGTATCCCGACCCGATCGCCTGGGCACCGTTCGAGTTGATTGGAGAGGCAGAGTGAACCGCCGCCAGTCTAAATCCTGAAGCCTTCCCTGGGTTGCGATCGCCTACCGYTCCTGCCCTGCTAACCATGCCTCCAGGTGAGAGAGATGGGTGAAGTCTAACAGGGCTTCTCCTAAGGCTTCTAGCTGGGCCACGGATAATCCCTCAATCTGCCCTCGGCTGGCCTCTGGCAACTCTCCCAGACGGCGGTGCAGTTGGCGGAGGATCAGGGATCGGGCCTCTTCCTGACGACCTTCCTGGTGGCCTTCCTGACGACCCTGCTGCATGCCCCGCTCAAACCCAATCTCTTCAACGCTGGTAATGTATGGCACCTGACGTTCCTCCTCGTATGCCTTCAACTCCAACCAGAACCCCTGTTTCAGCCCTTCTGGCAAGATCATAACCCAATCAATAAACTTGAACAGATTCAGCACCTCTCGTCGATCGTATCCCGCTTCATACAACCGTCGAATCAGACTCAGTTTCCATTGCTGACGCGCCGTGGCATTCCGTTTGGTCTCCTGGGCCTTTAAGTGGGCCATGACCACCGTGGCAAAGGGGTTCTGACTGGCTTCCAACTCCGGCCAGCGGGTTTGGTAGTCCAGCAATTTGACCATGCCAAATTCAAAGCACAGATGGGTCAGGGGATAGGTAAACTCGTAACGTTCAGGTCGCCAATCGGTTCTGCGGTCACAGAGAATGGCCAGACTCACGGCAGGGTGACGAAATCGGTCAAAAATCCGCAGGGCATAGACAAACATGCGTTCTGGGAAATTTGCTTCAGGCTGAGCCTGCACCTCAACATGCAACAGCAAGAAGAGTGCTGGGCCGTTGTTGCGCCAGACTTTGACCAGCAGGTCTGCATACCGTTTGCCAGTTTCACTGTCCGGTGCAATCTGCTGAAACTCTTTATCTAAAAACTCAACGGGCTGCTGCCAGTCAATCAGGGGATGCAGTGAGGGGAAGAAAAAGGCGATCGCCTCTGGAAAGTAGTGGCGGAGGATTTCTTTCCAGGGAGAATCCTGGTCTGTAGGAACGGTCATTAGCAGACAAGGGGGGACAATGGTATGATTGTACCACTATCTTGTTCCCTGAGCTGAAGGCACAATCAGACCCGATCGCCTGGGCACCGTTTGAGTTGATTGGAGAGGCAGAGTGAACAGACTTTGTTAGAGCATCAATCTAAAAAATTCTGATTTGCAGGACCTGCTGACCATTCCCACATAGAACCCGCATAGTTCTGTGCTTGAAAACCAAGATCAACCAGAACTGAAGTTAACCAACCCGATCGCACACCTCCGGTGCAATATGAAACAATAATTGCATCAGATTTAATGTTGCGATCTTGCAACAGAGCCAGGATCTTGCCACGGGGCAACAGCTTACCTTCTACATCCAGTAATTCTTTGTAATGTAGGGAAATTGCTCCCGGAATATGACCACCCCGTTGTTCGCCGTAGGGTGTTGCTCCTGCAAATTCGCGAGGTTCTCGTGCATCAATGACAACAAGATTTTGCGTTGTAGCCAATCCTGTGCGCAGTTTTTCTTGAGTAATCTCCCAATCACTGACACGCTGAATGACAAAATCACCGGGTACTGCTGCGGCTTTTTGGGAAACAGTTCGGGTCATTGGCAAGCCAGTTTTAGCCAGGGCTGAATAGCCTCCATCCACCAACACCGTTTGTTGATGTCCTAATGTTCGTAGCATCCAGACAATTCGTCCATCCTCTCCCCACCCATTGAGCGGATCACCCACTACGACAACTGCTTTGTTAGAAAACACGCCAACATTACGTAATTGTTGAGTTAAGGCAAGTTCATCTTCTAATAGGTTGCCCTGATGAGGAAATTTTGATTGAGAAAACTGTTGCCAACTAATCCCGATCGCCCCTTGCAACATCCCATTTTTCTGAGAATTGCGATCGCGTACATCTAATATAACGGCTCCCTGTTCAATCAAATATTTCGCCTCAGCCGGACTGACAATCCATTGGGTTACTAATTGTGATGGTTGGACTACAACTGCATCGATCATCGAATCCAATGAAGTATTGTCATTGCGATTTGAGCGAGTCATGAATGAGTTGAAGGGATTATTGGTTAAAGTGGTAATGGCGATCGCTCCTAATAGGGCAATGGCGATAGTGATTGTTAGTTTAGATAATTTCATGCTCTGTCTTGCCCAATTGTCCCCTAAATTTTTAATGCCTCAAGCCATCTGTGGAACGCTGAGCATAGGGTGATCAAATGATATCGGATATCGCGCATTGCCATAGCAATCTCAATTGAGAGACGGGTCTAAATCTCTGTGGAGCCTATTCTGCCTCAGCGATCGCCCGTTAGAGTATCCAATGACCCAGTTCAAGGCTGATCTGAAAGCCCTCAGAATGCAATTGGATTAAGCATCCAAAGCCTAATCATTTAGAAACTTTCGATCTATCCATTGACTTGTGTTTGGGTATCAAGCTGTACTGTCTCAACCTTGAATTGAAGTCCCTTTCCCTCTGGGCTACTGTATACACATAATCCCCTCCTGGGAGGGGTAGGGGTGGGTTCAACACTCCTGCTCCCGTTCCTAGACCCACCCCGGCCCTGCGGGCCACCCCTCCCGAGAGGGGATTTCACACGAGTCTACTGACTTGAGCCAAACTTTTCAGAGATCTGTATACGCCGTAGCCCTCTGGGAGAGCAGGGACTATTTATTCTGGGAAGGTAAAGAGCTTGGGCAAGGGATCTCGATCGAGGCTCCAGAACCGTGCGATCGATCGCTGTCCCTGTCGCAGATCAGCCCAGGCGGTTTCGTCCCAGAGGGCAGGCGGGGGAGGAAAACTGTCTCTGGAAAATGAATAGTCCCTGCTCTGGGAGAGAGAGGGATTTAGGGCGAGGACAGCTATGGCTACAACCGTAGAAATGACCCACTAGCGGGATACGAAGCCGTGATTGACCAGCTTGGACAGATGTTAAATGAGATCGTAACGGAACCCGTACAGGAATAGGAGAAGTGTCGGCAAATTTCTGGTTTGATTCAGGACGTCTTCATCTCTCACTCATCAAACTGGCTTATACTTAAGCCGCTGCGAGCTATTAAACAACTCCGTGATCCTCAGCACCGCTGCCGTTACCCTTTACATCACCCGGATTACCCCAAAAAGCCATGAATCAAGCTATCGCATCTAAACACAAGCTATGACTCCTTCCATTAAAGAAGAGCCTGCCCTCCAACCCTTGGATGAACATAATCTATCCCTCATGGCCCATGTCCATCCAGCCGATTGGGTGAATCCCAAACCTGCGGATTCTTACGACCTGGTCGTGATTGGAGCGGGTACGGCTGGCCTAGTCGTAGCAGCGGGAGCAGCAGGATTAGGGCTGGGATTAAAAGTGGCTTTGATTGAAAAAAGCCTGATGGGGGGTGATTGCCTCAATGTGGGGTGTGTTCCCTCCAAATGTGTGATTCGCTCCTCACGGGTGGTGGCTGATATGCGAGAGGCAGAACCCTTTGGCATTCAACCCCCAGATCGGATTGACATCAACTTTCCGGCTGTGATGCAGCGAATGCGACGGATTCGGGCAGGTATCAGCCATCATGATTCAGTCCAACGGTTTAGCAAGTTGGGCATTGATGTATTTTTGGGAAGTGCTGAGTTTGCCAGTCGCGAGGCGATCGTCGTTAACGGCAGTCAACTTCGCTTTAAGAAAGCTGTGATTGCGACGGGTGCTCGTGCCACTCGCCCCAAAGTACCGGGTTTAGCTGAAGCAGGGTATCTCACCAATGAAACCGTCTTTTCGCTCACTGAGCCTCCAAAACGTCTTGCTGTGATTGGGGGTGGACCGATCGGCTGTGAACTGGCACAAGCCTTCCATCGGCTCGGTAGCGAAGTCACCCTATTGCACAAGCATGGACATTTGCTCGATCGCGAAGATGCAGAGGCAGCGGAAATTGTCCAAGAGCAATTCTTGAGAGAAAATTTGCATCTGATTTTGGATTGCTCCCTCGAAAAAGTGGAAGCAACTGATGCTGGAAAAGTAATCCACTATCGTCAAAACGGTGCCGTCAAGACTGTGGTTGTGGATGAAATCCTGGTCGGAGCCGGACGCACCCCCAATGTGGATGGATTAAATCTGGAAGCGGTTGGGGTGGAGTATGATGCTCGTCGAGGTGTGGTGGTTAACGATTATCTCCAAACCACGAACCCCCGCATCTACGCTGCCGGAGACATCTGCATGAACTGGAAATTTACCCATGCTGCCGATGCTGCCGCCCGCATCGTGATTAAAAATACCCTGTTTTCTCCCTTTGGATTAGGTCGCAGTAAGTTAAGCAATCTGATCATGCCCTGGGTCACCTATACTGATCCAGAAATTGCCCATGTTGGCTTATATGAACAGGAGGCTCAGGCACAAGGAATCGACACCAACATCATCCACATTCCCTTTTCAAGCGTCGATCGTGCCCTGGCTGATGGAGAATCCGAAGGGTTTCTCAAAGTCCTGCACAAGCGCGGTTCAGACGAAATTTTAGGAGCAACGATCGTAGCCCGTCATGCCGGGGAAATGATTAGTGAGATTACTGTCGCGATCGTCACCAAACAGGGACTCAACGCCCTTTCTGGAGTCATCCATCCCTATCCCACTCAGGCAGAAGCAATTAAAAAAGCGGCAGATACCTATCGACGAACGCTTTTAACACCACGCACAAAATCCTTCTTGAAACTGTTAACCAAATTTAGCTAGAGATCGATATCCCCTTGTGAACTCATCCAACCTGGATTCTATTCTCGTGATTATCCCAGTGCTGAATGAGGAAGCAACGATCGCTCAGGTGATTCAATCCCTGCAATTAATCGGCTTGTATCACATTCGAGTCGTTGATAATGGCAGTCAAGATCGCAGTGCAGATGTGGCATTCAAAGCGGGGGCAGAAGTTTTACATGAACCCCTTCCTGGCTATGGACGCGCTTGCTGGCGTGGTTTACAAGCAATGCCAGAGTCTATCCAGTGGATTTTGTTTTGTGATGGCGATGGCAGCGATGATGTGAGTGCGCTTAATCATTTCTTTTCATTTTGCGCTGTTTCATTAGAGCGGCAGAACCAACGCTATGATCTGATTCTTGGCGATCGCACCGCCACTGCTATGGGAAGATCTGCACTGACTCCTGTACAACGCTTTGGCAATGGATTAGCAACGACTTTGATTTGGTTCGGTTGGGGCTATCGCTATCGAGATTTGGGACCCCTGCGATTGATTCGCCGGTCTGCGTTAGAGCAAATCCAGATGCGAGACCGGGGCTTTGGCTGGACGGTAGAAATGCAGGTGCGGGCGATCGAGGGTGGATTACGCATTTGTGAGCTACCTGTGAATTACCACTGTAGGCAGGGCGGGCGATCAAAAATTTCTGGCACCATTCGTGGCAGCATCAGGGCTGGGATAGTCATCCTTGCCACTCTGGGTCGTTTGTATGGACGACGCTGGCTCCAGAAAATCAACGGAGGTAGCGTCATCAGGTGTTGAATTCAAAACCGTTTGACTTACTCTTGTTCTTCAGTTCATTTTTGTTGATTTTTGGAGCGTTGTTGCTCTCTCCCCATGGTAATGTTGCAGATATCCCAACATTACATAAATTTTGGGTCGCGTCTGGCGTAATGGGAGTAGGCTTCATCCTCTCATGGCGATTGAAGACTATTCCAGCTATCTGGTTTTGGGGCGTGGCGATCGCAACTCGCCTGCTCCTATTACCGATGAACCCCAGTGATGATATTTGGCGCTACCTTTGGGAAGGGTACATCCAGACACTAGGATTTAGCCCCTATCATTTTGCCCCCAATGCCCTTGAACTGGAACCCTACCGTACAGTGTGGTGGTCGCAGATTAATCATGCTGATGTTTCTGCCATTTACCCACCGATGACCCAACTCGGATTCTGGATGCTGGCAGCGATCGCCCCTAATCTATATCTGTTCAAAATTGCTTTTGTTCTACCAGATTTGTTGACTTGCGGATTGCTGAGCCGTCGCTTTGGTACTGTGCGATCGACCCTCTATGCCTGGAATCCCATGATCATCTACTCCTTTGCCGGAGGTGCGCATTACGACAGTTGGTTTATCCTGCCGTTGGTTGCTGCCTGGTTGATTGTGGATCAGGAGCCTTCTCTCCGCCGTTCATTTGATTGGATTTGGAGTGCATTATGGGTTGGCATCAGCATGGCGGTGAAATGGGTATCGCTGCCGATGTTGGGATTTTTAGTATGGCGTTCACGAAGTGTCTCTAAAGGAGAATCGCTCCGTCAACTTAAATTCTGGCAAGCTGTTTGCATTGTGATCATTGGTGCTTTACCAATAGTTCTAGCGGCACTGCCGTTTTGCCAATCCAGCGTTTGTCCCCTGATCCCCACAAGTTCTGTATTTGTATCCTATGGACGTAGTGCAGAGTTTATTCCTCACTTTGTAGCAAAAGTATGGCAACCTTCTCTACAAACCAATTCAATTTATGTATTCCCTCTCGCACTATTTGTCCTTTGGCTGGCGTTACGTGCAAGGCACTTCCAACAATTCGCTGAATGGTACTGGTTCGGATTGCTCACCATAACTCCGATTATTCATTTTTGGTATTTTACCTGGATAGTACCGTTTGCAGTACCGAGTCAAAATTGGGGAGTACGACTGATTAGTCTCTCTGCCTTTATCTACTTTGTGTTACCCTCCCGCGTCTCTGACTGGCGATTGACGGAACCAGAACGCCTTTTGCTATGGCTTCCTTTCATCCTGGGCTGGCTATGGACAATGATCTCCCACTCATCTAATTCTCATAAAAAATTTAGCTAGGGGTCAGGTTTCCAGCATCGAAATGCCTCATAACTGGATGTAATGTCTATTGTGCAAGCGATTGGTCATGCTAAGATCCAGCTCATTTCTTCTCATTGGAGCAATCGCCTTGCTTGCTGGTTGTACTCATACGCCTCCTTTGGCTCAGAACCAAAGCCCAACAACTCAGGCCACAGTAGCGTCATCAGTTCCCTTGTCCTATGAAGGTTATGGAACTGTTTTACGTACCTACGTCAATGCCGATGGCTTAGTAGATTACCCAGCCTTACAAGCCAATCCTCAGAGATTAAGAGATTTCATCACACAACTGAAATCGGTTGCTCCAGACACCTATGCCACCTGGAGCGAGAATGAGAAGATCGCGTTTCTAATCAATGCCTACAATGCCATCACGTTAGAATCGATCATCAATCAGAATCCTTTGAAGGGCAGCATCAAGGATATTTTCGGAGTATGGAATTTCAATAAACATATCGTGATGGGGCGATCGCTCACGTTAGACAATATTGAACATGATATATTGCGAAAAGACTTTCAGGAACCTCGTATCCACGCTGCCTTAGTTTGTGCGGCTATCAGTTGTCCACCGTTACGGCAAGAACCCTACACAGGCGAAAAGCTGGACGAACAATTGGATAACCAGGTTCGCAAGTGGCTTTCCAGTCCCAATGGCTTACAGATCGATCGCACTCAAAACCGAGTTGCCATTTCCTCGATCTTTAACTGGTTTGGTAAAGACTGGCAGGCACAGTATGGGATTCAAGGAAAGTTTACAGGAAGTGAAAAAGAGCGCGCTGTTTTGAATTTTATCAGCAACTATGTCAGTCCCAAAGACAAAGAATACTTAGCTCAGGGAAATTACAAACTGAGTTACCTGAACTATGACTGGTCACTCAACCGTCAGTAGGGGCTACCTTTAGCGTTTATCTCTTGCCATCCTGAACTCCTCTCAAGAACTGTATCTATGACTTATCTAGAAACCACTGCCCAATTCTATGCTGAAGCGGCTGAAACCCCTCAAGTTGGCTTGTGCTGTGTCAGCAGTTCACCCCTTCAACTACCGGGCTTGAACATTCCAGAGATCATGCAGCAGATGAACTATGGCTGTGGATCAACAGTCCATCCAACAGAATTATTTGGCGAACCCACTGTCTTGTATATCGGGGTTGGAGGGGGAATTGAAGCCCTGCAATTTGCTTATTTTAGCCGTCAACCAGGAAGGATAATTGCTGTCGATCCAGTTCCTGAAATGCGCAAAGCAGCTGCCCGCAACTTACGGCTTGCTGCACAAACGAATGATTGGTTCAATTCCGATTTTGTCAACATTCTGGCCGGAGATGCCTTTACGCTCCCAGTACCGGATAATTCAGTGGATGTCGTTGCCCAAAACTGTCTGTTCAACATCTTTGAGCCAGATGATCTTCAACGGGCATTATCGGAAGCCTATCGGGTATTGAAACCGGGGGGACGACTCATCATGAGTGACCCGATCGCCACCCGTCCGGTTCCACCTCATCTGCAAGAAGATGAACACTTACGCGCCCTTTGCTTATCAGGGGCACTGATTTATGACGAGTATATTCAGCACTTAGTTGCGATCGGGTTTGGACAGATCGAAATTCGTGCCCGTCGCCCCTATCGACTGCTGGATACGCAAACCTACAGCCTGGATACCCCTCTGTTACTAGAAAGCCTGGACTCTGTTGCATTCAAAGTGCCCATTCCTGAAGATGGTGCCTGCGTATTTACTGGAAAAACTGCGATTTACGCCGGTTCAGAATCCCTTTTGGATGATCAAGCTGGGCATCTCCTGCAACGAGGAATTCCTCTGGCAGTCTGCGACAAAACCGCTGCTAAGTTTGCCCTACAATTTCCCCAGGATGTGATCATTACCGATTCCACCTGGCACTACAACGGTGGCGGATGCTGCTGAAGGCCCTGATGATGAATCCAAATCCAATGCACCAAAATCGAGGGTTAAAAGCGATGTATGGGTTAGTCATGGGGACGATCGCGTTTTTTCTAGTCGCCTCCCCGGCGCTTGCCCAAAGTGCCGGAAGTTCAACCGGATTCAACCCACAAGACCTGCTGCGGAATGCCTTGCAGTGGACTGAAAGCTTAGGAATCATTGGCAGTATTGCTTTTATCGCCATCTATATCGTTGCAACAGTCGCCTTTTTACCCGGATCCATCCTGACTTTAGGCGCAGGTGTAGTCTTTGGGGTGATATTGGGGGCTGTTTATGTCTTTATTGGCGCAACCCTGGGTGCGATTGCCGCATTCCTGGTTGGGCGCTACTTGGCACGAGGCTGGATCAGCAAAAAGATTGAGGGCAATCAAAATTTTGCGGCGATCGACAAAGCAGTTGCTAAAGAAGGGTTCAAAATCGTTCTATTAACTCGGCTCTCCCCCGTTTTTCCGTTCAATCTCCTGAACTATGCCTTTGGCGTTACAGGGGTTTCTTTAAAAGACTATGCGCTGGGTTCGATTGGCATGATCCCTGGCACGGTCATGTATGTATACATCGGCTCTCTGGCCGGTGATCTCGCTAGAATCGGCACTAACAGTCAACCGACAAATCCTACCATCCAGTGGGCCATTCGCATCATGGGCTTTATTGCAACGGTTGCAGTCACAGTTTATGTAACCCGCATTGCTCGTAAAGCTCTGGCAGAGAGCGTTAGCGAGTAACCATGTCTGTATCTATTTCATTCCCTTTATCACAGTCACACGGTTCTATGTCTAGTCCAACCGCAACACTTTCACTCAAACAACGCCAGGCCGATCTATCCAGTTCACAACAGCAACAAGAGCTCCTACAGGCTATTGAACTCACACACACTTCATTCAATGGGGATTTTGATGCGGCCCTTGCATCTTGTGGCTGGAAAACTCTTACACCTGCCCAACTCGAAATTTTTCAGATCAATGTCGGGAAGCTTTGCAACATGACTTGCCGCCACTGCCATGTGGATGCAGGACCCGATCGCAAAGAAATCATGAGTCGAGAGACAATAGAGGCCTGCCTCCATGCTCTTGATCAAACAGAAGCCCATACCGTCGATTTGACTGGGGGTGCGCCCGAACTCAATCCTCACTTCCGCTATCTAGTGGAACAGTGTGTTGTGCGAGGTAAGCACGTCATCGATCGTTGCAACCTTACAGTACTCCTCCTCCCAACCATGGAAGACTTACCTGCTTGGTTAGCAGAGCGAGGAGTAGAAGTGGTTTGTTCTCTTCCCCACTACCGTCAACGCAATACAGATGCCCAACGGGGTCATGGTGCCTTTGAACAATCCATAACAGCGCTCAAGAAACTGAATGCAGCAGGATATGGTCAAGCTGATCCCAATCGCCAACTTACCCTAGTGAGTAATCCTGTGGGGGCATTCCTGTCTGCTCAGCAATGCCAACTAGAACGAGAGTGGAAAACTGGTTTACAAAAGCATCATGGTATTACTTTTGATCGCCTAATCACCATCAATAACATGCCCATTTCCCGCTATCTAGAATGGCTGGAACAATCTGGCAATTTACAAACTTATATGGAATTGCTGGTGAATGCGTTTAATCCAGGAACAATCCCTGGATTGATGTGTCGCAACACCCTATCTATTTCCTGGGATGGTCACCTATTTGATTGTGACTTTAATCAAATGCTGGAACTCGAACTTCAACAACCGGGCAACCCACGTCCTCACATTCGCGATTTTGACCTTGATCAACTGGCAAAGCGACATATCGTCACAGGTCGTCACTGCTTTGGTTGCACCGCAGGATCTGGGAGTTCTTGTGGGGGGTCGATCACCTCATGTCAGTAGGTATCTGTAGGATCTTCTGCACTCAACTGAATCACACCGATTAAGCTTTGAGTCCAGGATCGAGTCTGACAAACGAATTTAGCCCTTCCTAACAACTCTCTACTTATTGTAAAGTGCTGCTGGCGGTTTTAGTCTCAAACTGCCTCTCACCGAGAATCTCAAGCCATCACAGCTTTGAACACTAGCAGATGGGCTATCAGTTATGTCCCAACCAAGGAACGAGCGGCATGACGGCACAGCTCACCGGACGCAGACAACCTTTGCAACATAACCGATAATACTGTAGTTCGGGTACAGTGCGGTTGTTAACTTCCGAACTAACTATGACTATCTACTTGGAGGTAGGAGTTCTGGGCTGAAAAAGAGTAGTGCAAGAAGGGGAAATACTCTAGCACCTAGCCCATGGAAAACAAGGCGCGCAGGTAGGCAATGGCTCCCGTTCTTGTAAAAAATCAAGAACGATATTGGTATCAATCAGAACTGGCATTACTGATACTTCTCGGTAAGATAGGTTACATAATCCGCTTGGGGATTACTTTCCCCTGTAACTGCCGAAATCTTAGCAATACCCCGTAAACGAGACAGGTTTCTTCTGTTTGGATGAGGATTCGATTCCTGCCTTAAGGAATCTAAAAGAATCTGTACCAATTGCCAGCGATCGCCAATCGGCAACTGTAATGCCTGATTTTGTAGCTCTTGTAACGTCATCAGCCTTTCCCCAGCAACTCTTAGATTGCTGTTGTCTCTATGAATCTGGAAAGCACCTCTAGTGAGCAATCTCGCGTCATCTAACTTTGAATGCTGACAGACAATCTTTCGGCTACGCCTCAACCGAGAACGAGCGGCATAACAGTTGCGGTCGGCGACTGCTAGTAACCTTAGACTCAGCACCAATGGATTTCTTCAGTCCACTGCACCGCAATTGTTGTACTGCGCGGTTATGGAAACAAATTCAGACGAATCCATAGTTGTCGTGCTGAAACTTGAGCAGAACTGTTCATCTCCAAATATTCCACAGTAACCTCACCAATGGGACTTACCCCTACAACTTCGCCAGATTCAACATTGATTTGGAAATGCTCATCCCAATGGTCTTCCCGTGGATGAAAAAAACGGGCTTCTACGTTAGAACGAGAGGACAATCCACTGATATGATTGCCTTTTCGCAGATTGCAGGAGCGACAAGCAAGGGCTAAATTGGCATCATCGTCGGAACCTAGCCGAGAAAGTGGAGCAATATGCTCCACCTCAAACGGGAAATTGAAAACCACTTCGGGAGCCTTACAATATTCACAACGATGATTTGCGCGTTGAGCGATCGCTGTGTAGTAAGGATTCATGAGTTTCCTTACTGCATCAACACCGAAGTACGGGCTGTTGCCGCTTGCAGTTCCAATTCAACTAAGCGATTCAACTCTGCTTGTTGTTCTGGTGGCAGTTCCTGTCCTTGATCTCTTGCTGAGCGCCATAAGTTCATCAATTCTGATAACCGTTCCTGCTGTTCAGCACTGAAAAATGGGTCAGGACGAAAGCTTTGGATAACCAGTAGCGCACTGAATTCAATCTCATCCAACTGAGCAGTTAAGGCATCCAGAGCTTGCCCTGCGGTTTTACCGACAGAACACTTGTCCCCTGCGATAGCTCGATAGGCTCTTTCACCATTAACATCAGAGATTGGCAAGATAGCTACTGTAGTCATGATTCTGGCTCAAATCACTTGACTTAAATTATAGCTTTACCTAACTCCCATGACCTCTTGAGGCAGCGCAGCAGCAATACCAGGCGATTTAGCTAACTTCCAACAGATAACTTGGCTGTACCGTCACCACCAAAAGATTGAGCAGTACAACGTTACCCATCACTCGCCGCAGACAACCCGTGCATCATAACCGAGCAACTCTCGGCAGTCGGTGTGCATGGGCGCTGTTAGCTATCGTCTGTTACCTGTAAATAGCGATTGCTTAGTACTGGCTAAAACCTGTTGATGTTGGATTTCGTGACTCAACCCAACCTATGAGATTTGCGATTGCACCATAGCACAAAATCAGCAATCCTGCTCTGCTCATCTTTTAGGTTACACAGACGTTTTGTCACCCTGTCGCTGAACAGGAAGCTCAATCACAAATTTTGTTCCTTCACCCAGTTGGGAATCACAATACAAGTTTCCACCATGTTTCTCCACAACAATTTGACGAGCGATTGCTAACCCCAGTCCAGTTCCTTTACCGACCTCTTTAGTCGTAAACGATTGATCAAAAACACAAGCTTGCACATCCGCTGTCATTCCAGTTCCATTATCTGTAATGGAAATTAAAACCTTTTGCCCATCTTCAGACCGTTCTGTGCGAATTGTGATTCGATGAGGATTGGCTTTCAGCATTTCAACACTACGCTTCTGCTGCGCTTCTTCCACAGCATCGATCGCATTTGCCAGTAAATTTAGAAAAACTTGATTCAGTTGCCCAGCGTAACATTCAATCGTCGGTAGAGCTGCATACGTTTTCATGACTTCAATTTCAGGTCGTGCCTCATTTGCCTTGAGACGATGTTTAAGGATCAAGAGTGTACTATCAAGACCTTCATGAATGTTGAAAAGAACTGGACGATCAGTATCTGTCCGGGAAAAGATTCGTAAGCTGGTGCTGATATGTTTGAGACGGTTCACGCCTTCCTGCATAGAACCAAGCAACTTCGGTAAGTCTTCCCGCAAATACTCCAGATCAATTGCCTCCATCTCAGCACAAATGTCTGGGTCAGTTGCAGGGTATTTCTCCTGATATAAGTCAATTAAGCCAAACAAATCCTGTACGTAGTCTTTTGCAGGAAGCAGATTACCTGCGAGAAAACCTACAGGATTATTAATCTCATGGGCAACCCCTGCTACAAGATTGCCTAGAGCTGACATCTTTTCAGATTGAATCAGTTGCAGTTGCGTCTGTTGCAGTTGCTGAAACGCTTGTTCCGCTCGCTCTTTTTCTTGATACAGCGCGACAGTGCGTTCTTGTACACGCACTTCCAGGGTTTGATTGATCTGCTCCAGCAACCGTTTTGCTTCTTGTAACTCCAGTTCCGCGTGTTTGCGAAGGGTAATATCGGTTGCCAACAGTGAGTACTGGCTGACAATTCCCTCTGAAGCACGGACTGGTTGTCCATCCAGGATTAACCATGATTGGGTTAGGTTGCTTTCTGGTTGATAGGCAAACTCAAATTTAAAGCTTTCGCCTTTAATGAGTTGCTCTCGAATGTAGGTCTGTTGTGGCAGGTGTTGGGCATTGTGAGCGAGAACTTGGAAAAACTTTTGCCCGATCAGCGTCTCAAGGACTTGATTGTTGAACAAGCAGAATGCTTGATTTGCCCATAACAATCGTCCAGACCGATCAATCAGTGCCATGAGTAAATCTTCGCGGTCAGCAAGCGCCTGCGCTATTGCTATCGGAAATTCGACCATAGGAGTTTAATCAAGAATTGTTGACGCAAGTCACAGAGCGTCCCGTCTGCCTGCAACATACGCTAACAAAATACGACCGATATCGTCACGGATTTGGCGAAACACCACCAGTTTTTCTTCTTCCGTGCCTTCTGCTGTAGCAGGGTCTGGAAAGCCAAAGTGATGTCGGTTGGTTGAAGCAGGTAAGATCGGACAACTCTGGTCCGCATGGCTACAGACCGTGATCACGGTATCAATGGGTTCATCAAAGAAAGCATTTAGGTGTTTGCAAGTATTCTCAGAAATATCAATCCCAACTTCTGACATCACTTTAATTGCTAATGGATGGACCTCAGCAGCAGGGTTCATGCCTGCGCTTTGAGTATCAAATAAGTCGTCAGCTAGTTCCCGCAAAAAACCCTCTGCCATTTGGCTGCGACAGGAATTGCCCGTACAAAGAATGATTAGACGAGGTTTCATAGCGGAGAAGAGATAGGACTGTTTAGCAGAGCGGAGTTAGAATCGTTGCCTTTATCGTTAAGCAACCTCACGTTAGAGTACCCAAAACTTCTGAGAGATGAATAACTTAAAGCTAAAATTCCACGATTGGAGCCTCTGGATATATAGCTAACGTTCCGGTTGAGCGGCTGCCAGCCACCTTTGCATCCACAGCGGAGACTTTCGGCAGTCCGCTGCGACCGGGTTGTTATGCTGCGGATTTACCTACCATGCTACGCTTTGTAGACTCTCCACTTCTTGGAAATGGGCATCTCGTGTTACCAGAATCAGATCATGCTGTAGTGCAAGGGCTGCAATCCAGATGTCATTCTCAGGCAATGGGCGACCTTTGAGCCTCAAGTTATTCTTAACTTCGCCATATTGGCGAGCTGTTTGAGCGTCACATACCAATATTGTGCTGCCAGCAACTAATTCATCCACTCTTGCTAAGTTTGCTTCAACTCGTCCTGACTTTCTGGCTCCGTAACACAACTCGCCAATGACAATGCTTGGAATGAAAACTTCACTGGCTTGAGCAAGATTGTCTTTGACGATCGCCTCATCCGCAAAAAGCGCAATAACGATATTGGTATCGAGCAAAAACCTACCACTCATCGACATTTACCCGCTCACAATCTCGCTCGATCGCCTCACGCATCAACTGAAGCTCATCAGAGGGAATTGAGCCAGCAAAACGTAATAATTGCTGCCCTGGTGTGCCTCGAATTTCTGCTTTTACCAGCGATCGAACGAACTCAAGCACCTGCCTTTGCAAGGGCTGAGGCATAGCTTTCAACTGTTCAACGACCTCGTCGATGATAGGAATGTTCATATTACCCTCCTTGCTACCATCCTACATCGCTTACTCAGAGAGCGGTAGAAGAGCAGCCTTTAATGCTGACCGACGGTTATAGGAACTGCGTTCACCAGGAACTTCAGCCGCATAACGGCCTGGAGTTCAACGGCGGCTAACAAACTTTCACTCACCGGGAGCGATCGCCCACCCATCCACTACAATCGCCTCATTAAAATACATCAGAAGATCGTCCGCCCGTCCGCTGCCATGACCTGGTGGACCACATCAGAAGATCGCCCACCCATCCATGACAGCGTAACCTTTCAATCCGAATCCGAATGACTGAAGGGGTAGTTGCTACATCAAGCGCTAGCAGTGCATGAAAATCTGCATCAAGAGTAACAACGACACGCTCCTCGTCTCTAGCTCGCTGGATAATGTCTGCATCTTCAGCTTCAGACATCCCGATTTCACCCACATGAATCGTGTCGATGTTTGCATCCCGTAACAACGCTGCCGCAGAGAGTGGCAATCCCTGATCAAGCAACAGTTTCATACCGATTAGAAAGCTCAATGATGCGATCGTCCAAGTAAGAAGAGGCAAAAATTAAAGCTTGCCGGATATCTTCGTCCTCCAGTTCTGGAAACTCTTGATGTAATTCTTCTCGATCAGGATAAGTTGCGAGTAGCTCAATCACCCGACGAACCGTAAGGCGAAGGTTACGGATGCAAGGTTGCCCATTCATCCGGTTTGGATTGCTCGTAATACGATCGAGTTTCATTAGAGTACTTCCAACGTTTCGTTATCATTTTAACCTTCAATGAGGATAAGCCATACCTGCAATACAGGCTCCACATATCCATTCTCCATCGTCATATAACCCGTCTCCCATGCTGTCTTTGCGCCCACAACTAGAACAAGTCAGTAACCTCGGTTGGGGAGCTTTTTTCTTCTGGTCAAGGTAAGAAGTGGGAGGATGACGCAATGTGGGAGGAACTGCAAACTTGCCACAATTTGAACACCACTGACCGCCATTGTGTTCAATTGTCTGCGTGGTTTTACATTTGGGACATAGATTGGACATAGTGGCTCGCTTATCTCTGTACAGCTACTTAACCTGAGTTACCATTTCTGGAAGATGTCTAACGTTCCCAATCACCCGCCGCAGACGAACTCTCGAACTCAATGAAAGGACTTGAAACGGTCGGTGCGCAACGGGATTGTTATGCTGCCATGTTAATCGCCGCTAATCTCCACCAACCTTTCGCCAGAACGCAGCAACTCTAGAGCTTCCGGCAAAACTGAACTCAAAACTTCTCTTAACTGAGCGTTGGATGTATTTCCACAAGTCAACCAAATGATTTGTGGTGGTGCGCCAAGTCGGTCAACCAGATCCACAAAGTCGCTGTCTTTGGTCATGAATATGACTCCTTGAGCTTTTGCCGCCTCAAAGATTTCCGGATCTTCAGCATCTCTTAGTCCCAAATCCCGTAAAGCTACGGCTGTTACACCAAATGTACTGGTAATCCAGGTCGCGATCTCAGGTGAAAGGTGTGCATCAATCCAAATCGTTGTCATGCGACCAATACAGGATGATTGAGTTTACGCGAAGCATAGGCAAGTGCTGCTTTCAAATCATCCATTTCCAGATCGGGCAGTTCTTCCAAAATTTGTTCAGCACTAAGCCCTGCTACAAACAGATCCAAAATATCAGTCACTCGAATTCTCATACCACGAATGCAGGGGCGACCGCCGCACTGTCTGGGGTTGACTGTGATTCTTTCAAGTAAATTTGTCATATGAAACGGCTCCCTAAAGGTTGACAAACATCATCCATATCGAACACTGATTCTGAACCGTGAGCAGTGGAAGAATTTGCTTTTCTAAGAAGTAAGCGAAATCAGTGCTCAAAAGCTAAAATCCTGGATTAACTCTTACTGGTAGAGCTTTTTGAACTTCCGATTCAACATATTGATCACGGATTTTCGTGAGATTATTTTTATAATCGTTAGCACTATACAGATTTAGCATTAAGCTGATTTCATTACCTTTATAAGGGTGATACTCCAGTTTCGCAGAGATCCAAGCAGTCTTCAATTGTTGACCCCACACAGGACTGTAATATGAGTCTGGCACTTCAGGAGATTCGCTACTAGGCTTTCCGTATTTGGACAAAAGTTGCTGTTTCAAACTAGCAAAAGCTGATTTTCCTGCGCCGCGAAAATATTGTTGGAGAGACAGTTCAGTGAGTCTCATAGCACCAATACTCGTTGTCAAATCTTCCAAGAAATCTGCCTTGATGAAGTAATCTGCCCCTACAACGGTGATCCCCCACACGCACTTTTTGAAATTGCCCACTGGTTGACGTGTTCTAGTGGACTGGTTTTGTACCCGATAAGCAATCAATCCGTCAGCGCAATAACCTTCCGACTTAGTGGAATGTTCAGTAAATCGGTTTGGATACTTCGTCAGCAAGATCTTTTCTACCTGCTCAGGAGTCATGCCAAGCTTGATGCCAGTAATGTCAAAATTGGTAGGATCAGTTTGGGCAAAACTTTTAGTGGCTAAAAGAATTGTGCATGGAACCAAAATTAGAAACTTGATCCATCTCATTTGAGTTAAATTCCTTTAGGAGTAGAAGGTTTGCAATGTGAAGTGATTGCGTTCGAGACGACAATGCCCTCACAAATAATTGAAGGCCGCATAACGGTTCTGGTCAGCGGTTGCCAGGGACTTTGCAACTCCACAAGTGGCTTCAGTCAATCCGCTGCACCAGGATTGTTAGGCTGTGTCACTGTTGTAGCTTGCGGCATCGACTCAATTAACGCCCTTAACACCTTATTGACCGACTCTGGCGTTGTGAAAACTCGAGCGACATCTTCATCTAAAACCACAACTTTTAACAGTTGCGTCCCATCACTAGCAGCAAAACGATTGGGTTTCGCCTTCTTGTAATCAAAGTGGTACTCAGGTAGAAGCTCATCATCTAGACTGTGGGACTCTTCAAAAGGCGTTTTGCTCATAATCTTCACGCTCTCTTCGAGTGGCTAAACGGGCACTGATAATGCGAATGGCGTTAGGACGTTCGGTAAAAGAGATCAACAGCAAGCGATTTTCTGGGAGTGCCCAATAATAATCTCTCGCCTCTCACCCTCTGAATGAGCCTCATCATCAAAAATAACTGCCAGCGCATTATCAAAGACGGTCTCAGCTTCCTTAAAACTGACACCGTGCTTCTTCAGGTTAGCCGTTGCTTTTGACTCATCCCACTCAAACTCCATGCCCAAATCATAGCTGATTGCTAGCAATACGGGGCAAAGAGGCTTGGAATGCACCCCACTAAGAATTCCAAAAACTGCCCTACCGATCGCCTCGAAGCATCTGAACCTCAAACACCAACAGATAGCCTCGCAGGTATGTCTCTAGAGATAACTTGGACAGCCTAACGATCGTGCTCACCGGATGCAGATGACTTCTGCCACTCAACCGACCATACCAAAGCGTTCCGGTGCAGCACGATCGTTAGCTGGCGAGGCTACCCCAGACACTGAAATCCTTTTTCACCCTTCAATTTCCCGTCGAAGCTTATGGTCTCTGTGCAACCCGCCTGTCGAGATACTGCCCCAATCAGGTAATCAGAAAAATCAGCCTTACCCTGCTTATATCGTTGCAGCGCCTGGTCAACTGTTGATCGATCTTCAAATTCAAAAGCCGCACTATGCAACATGGACTCTAAAACACTAATGATCTCGTCTTTGCGAAAACCATAGTTTGCTCCCCTGAGCACCCAAACCAGCTCACATAAAACGATATTGGTGATAAAGCAAGGCTGATTCTGTTGAATAACGGTAGCGGCCTGCTGCCATTGCGGCTCATCATCTCTGGTGAGGTAGCGAACAAGGATATTGGTATCAAGTCCAATCACTCGCGCCCTCAGAGATGGCTGTTTCCATATCCTCAAGGGACGCTCGTTGAATGCCGGGTCGGTGGAGGATACCGGATAGAGTTTCTACCGCAACATTGAGGGGAAAGATTTTGACCTGACCGTCTTCGTCAATGACAAACTCGACGCGACTCCCACTCACCAGCTTGAGATGCTGCCGAATTTCGTCGGGAAGCGTAATTTGTCCGGTATCGGTAACTGTTGTACTGAGCATAGCTAAGATGGCTGCAAGTGAGCTTATACCAAGATTTTAACTGGTGTGAAACCTGTTTTTTCTAGGAAGCTCTTATCTGCTAAAGTCTACAAGTCTTGACGCGAGAGAAGAGATGCGCCCAATCTGAAACGAAAAGCCCCACACGCAAAGACTTGTCACCGTCACCGAACCGCGTCGTCAATGTTGGGAGGTGTCCCTGAGGTGCAACCGTCTCGAAGGAGGGATTGATCCACCCAGATCCCATCCCCAGGAAGCTCTCTTTTCTCCATCCCACGGTAAAACCAAACCTCGTCATATTATTAAGGAATCCGGATGGGCTACCGCAGCTTTGCCAAATTTCCTTTTGCACACTAAAGCCAAATTTCCCCTGGCTGTACTTCACCCACAGGCGATCAATGTTGCGTAGATCCAGACAGGGAAACTGCTCGATATCTTCTACTCGTAGCCAGCCTTTGATTTGCCGATCCATCACTCTACACATGCGCTCGGAAGTTTCCTGATCAGATGCTTTCCAGTCTTGGGCGGCTAGCAGATCGCGCAGTTTGGCATAGTAGTTGACCCCAAATCGTTCTGAACTGAGGTCATCTTGATCTGGCAGGGGTTGATTAATAGCATTTGTTCGCTGTTTACGCTCAGTTGCAGGCTGTTCCTGCTGTCTGCGTTCGGCTGCAGGCTGCTCTTGCTGCCTTTTCTCTGCTTGTTGCCGCTGATACTCCGCCTCCTTGGACGTTACCAGCGGTTGTTCAATCTGTGTGACTATTTCATCGCTTAAGCCCAGAGATTCCTGAAATCATTTCAAGCCTTCTCGGACAAATGTGTCCAGCGGATATCCTGCTGCGAGCGCCCGACTAAACTCTTGCTCATAACGTTGCCGTCGTCGGGTTTCTTCCTGTTGCTGCTGCTCTTGTTTCGACTGCCTTTCAAGAGATTCTGCATAGCCCTCTAAGTCATTATCCAAAGCAACCCGCTCAATCGCAGCCACGTCCTCTGGCTTTAGTCGCAGATGTGCCCGATAGTCCCTCAAGTCGTCGATCGTGCGTGAACTCAACGATGGTTCACGTTCCAAACACTGGCGCAGAATCTCTTGATATTCTTGCTGCTTGCGCTGATATTCCCGATGGGGCTTCAGCACCTCCGCTTCGATCGCTTCTGCCTCAGCCTCCAAAAGTCCCAGTTCGGTACGAAGCGCCATCAATAGCCTCTTTG
The DNA here is from genome assembly GCF_001939115.1 of Leptolyngbya sp. 'hensonii'. Classification (GTDB taxonomy): domain Bacteria; phylum Cyanobacteriota; class Cyanobacteriia. The sequence goes on from NZ_MQTZ01000024.1 coordinate 24,034, forward strand.
CTGGGATCGTAAACTCCGCTGCTGTTGCCCTGCGCTCTGCCTCTTTACGGTATTTCAGCTTGGGGTCATCCTGGGGCGATCGCGCTATCCGAATCCGAAAGCCCTCATCCTTGAGTGTAATCAGGGTTGGACTCATGACTGGAGAAGTTTCCTTCACTTTACGTCCCGCATAGCGGTGCAGTTCATCAACAGTGATTATCCCATCGCCGTCTTCATCAGCGGCACCAGTGGCAATCCCTTCCACCAGATAGCGGGTATAGATGGACCGATCCGCACCCTTTTCCTCAAAGGAGTACGGCACTGGTGGAGGTCAGCACCACTCGCCCTTCGGCTCCCAGTTGCTCTTTCAGGGAAATTTCACCATCATCCCGCGCTACCCACTCGCCAAAGGCTCCGCTAAAGCAGCAATCGAGGATGAGCACTTGATATTTGGCTTTACAGGCACGCATCCAGTCATGGATGAACCGGGCGGCGGTGGCGGTGGAAGTTAGCAGGCGATCGCGCTGCTTTTCGGTGTTGCGGGCAGCAAAGTAGAGATCGCGGCGATCGTCCCTAACCCCATGACCGGAAAAGAACAAAAGTACTAAATCCTCTGGTTGCCGATTCTGAAACCACAACTCAATTTCTCGCGCCATCTCCGGTTGCGTGGGGTTAATCAGTGGTTTTGCTTCGTCAAAGCCGCCCATTTGGGGATTCAGCAACACATCCCGCAGCGCTGCCACATCCTTGGGAGCCGCTGGTAGAGGTTGTAGCCCTTCACCATAGGTATCAACGCCGATTAAGAGTGCATACTTTCCCATGATCTGGCTCTACAGAGCTATGGCTGGGTTTCAGGCTGAGTCTGCTGTTCCCGTATCTTAACCCGCAGATTTGCCAACCGCTCGATGGTATTCGCCGCCTGATCCAACTCTTGTTTGTTGCGATACTCAATGTTGTAGGTCATGCCGTCCATTTCGCCAGACAGGGTCAGGGTTTTGCCATAGCGCAGGTTTCCCAGGTAGTCCATCACCCTGCCCAGATTCTTACGGTTAATTTCAGTCGTGAGAACTCCAATGAGAAATGCTGCTATCCCAGACTTGGCTGCCTCTGGAATATCCTCATCGCGAGCTGGACAGGCAGATTGCACCAGGTCGCCAGACTCCATTTCATTGACAATAGTGAGCAAAAAGCTTTCCAGATCGGCGCGATCCAGATCCAGACCAGCTTCGCTAAAGTCAATTAAAACGGAACATAATTCGGGCATGGCAACTGTTGATAAATAGGTTGACTCTCAGCCCATCATAAATTATCCAGATGCAAGAATTTCACGCTAGGATGTGGTTTTGTGTGTATCTAAGAGAGCAATTTTGAAGACTGACAGAAAATTCTCAGCAGTGTCTCCACCAACCATCTAAGCCAGCTAACGGTGAAGTTGTGCGGCGGCATACAACCTCGAACTCTCACCGATAACCTCTGTACCGTCCGCACCAACGCAGTGTTAGGGAGCTGATTGTAACAACCTGATAAAGCCCTCCTGCTCAAAATGTCGATCAGTGGTCAATGCCTCCGTCTTTCCACGTTGACGCATCAAAACAAAACTAACTGCATCACACAACGAATAAGTTTTGTCTTGCCGTTCCATCAACAGTTTCATGGCTTCTCGATGCAGTTGCTCATCTACCCAAACTACTTCGATATCTGGATTATCAAGCAAGTCCATCACAAATGCCAGCACCGCAGGACGAGGAAACCGACGTATCAATGCCAAAGCAATCAACTCAGCTAAAACATAACTATGGGTCAAAAACTTCTTGTTGGTGCTGCTGAGAAACTGCACCGCTTCTTGATGCTGTGGCTCATTTTGATGGATATAACACAGTAATCCTGATGTATCTAAAAGCACAAACTAACCTTATCCTTCGTACTCACTTGCATAAGCTCTTGCAAGATCAGCCTCAATGCTCTCATTATCTATGCCTGTTGAATAGCCAAGACTAATTACCCCAGCATGGCTCCTAAATCTTTGTCGAGCTTCTTCTTGCTGTTCTACTGAGTGCAAAACTTTACTGAAACCACTGCTTTGATAACTGACTACAGCAACAATCCACTCTGCAATAGACAGACCTACAGCATTAGCCTTCTGCTGTAAATCTGCATAAACCTCATCACTTATTTCTAGAGTTAGCTGCTGACTCATGGGTACTGAAGGTTTTGACAGGTTTATCAATAATTATAACGTTTGTTCCATAGCTCGATGAAATGCCTTTGGGCTTGATGCTGACAGACACGATTGATGTACTGTCTCCACCAAAAGGTTAAGCTGTCGGGTAAAGGGACAGGTTTTATGTATAGCCTATCCCCTCCCCTCAGAACCGCGCATACGACTTTCACCGTACACGGCTCAAGCAATGTCTTGAAATTCAATGTCTCCGATTCTTAACAACCCTTACGAGTTGCCCTGACGGTTACGTTTACAAACCGAAGCCTGTACCTAACTTTTCCCGCCAGTTGAGTTTCATCTCACCTACATTCAAGCTATCACCTGTCCTATGTCTGCACCCTTTCGGGTTGAGCAAAAGCCCTATCCGTCGCGTTATGG